>NZ_JBQCWY010000224.1:0-4451 GCF_051956955.1 Neisseria sp. P0021.S005
TTAAGCTGGACCAATAACCATGTTCCGATGAAACCTGCCAAGCAAACATTGCATGAGATGATGGCAGAAAGAAAACGTCAGCAAGAAAAAGCATAAGACTTGAAAATAAAACCTGGGGGATAAAAGCCTCAAGTTTTATTTTTTATTGAATACTGCTGGTGTAGCATCGCTATTTGTAAAGGCATTTGATTTGATTATTGTATTTTGATTCTTTTGAATAAAAAGGCCGTCTGAAAGATTTTCAGACGGCCTTTATTACATCCAAAAGTTTTTGTCTAAGTCCTTAGAGCAATACTTTTTCTACACCGCCGTTATTGGCTTTTTTTACAAACTCATCCAGCCAGTTTTCGCCGAGGATGTGTTTCGCCATTTCGATGACAATGTAGTCGGCAGGCATATTGTTGTCGTCGGCGTAGCGGCTCAGGCCTTGCAGGCAGGCTGGGCAGGAGGTAAGCATTTTGACGGGTTCGCCCTGAGGCAGCTCTTTGAGGTTTTTCTCAATTTCCTCTTGTTTGCGGAACTTGACCTGAGTGGCAATGTCGGGTCGTTTGACGGCAAACATACCGGACTCGCCGCAGCAGCGGTCGCTTAAGACGACTTTCTGTCCCATCAGGCTGCTGGCCATTTGGGTGGCATTCATGGTTTTGATCGGGGTATGGCAAGGGTCGTGGTAGAGGTATTGCTGACCTTGTACGCCGTTTAGCTGCACACCTTTTTCAAGCAGATATTCATGGATGTCGATGATACGGCAGCCTGGGAAGATTTCTTCAAAACGGTATTTTTCCAGTTGGTCGTAGCAGGTACCGCAACTGACGACGACGGTTTTAATGTCGAGGTAGTTGAGGGTGTTCGCCATACGGTGGAAAGCCACGCGGTTGTTGGTGCTCATTTCTTCGGCTTTAGCCTTATTTCCGCCTGCGTCTTGCGGATAGCCGCAACACATATAGCCCGGCGGCAGGACGGTTTGTACGCCGACATGCCAGAGCATGGCTTGAACGGCTAGTCCGATTTGGCTGAACAGGCGCTCAGAGCCGCAGCCGGGGAAGTAGAACACGGCTTCGGCATCTTCCGGAGAAGCCGGATTGCGGATGATAGGAATACTCTTGTCGTCTTCTATACCCAGCATGGAGCGTGGAGTTTTAGCAGGCACGCTTTTCGGCAAAGGACGGTTGATGAAGTGGATAACCTGTTCTTTGATTGAGGCGGTACCGACGGTGGCTTTCGGTTCGGCTTTTTGCTTTTTAGTGCCAATCGGAAGAAGCTTGCCGATTTTGTAGGCAAAGTTTTGCGCTGGGAAGCCGGTCTGTATCATGGCGGCGCGAAGGGCTTTAATGGTTTTCGGGCCTGTGGCGTTCAAAAATGCCATACCCATTGAAGCTGCAGGCGCAAAGCGTTTGTGGCCGGAATCGGCAAGGTAGTTGCGGACGGCTACGGTAACGTCGCCAAAGTCGATGTTGACAGGGCAGGGCTTAACGCAGCGGTGGCACACGGTGCAGTGGTCGCCGATGTCCATCAGTTCTTCAAAATGCTTGACGGAAACGCCGCGACGGGTTTGTTCTTCGTATAAGAAGGCTTCGGTCAGTAAGCCCACACCGAGGATTTTGTTGCGGGGGCTATACAGTAGGTTGGCACGCGGAACATGAGTAGAGCAAACAGGTTTGCATTTGCCGCAGCGCAGGCAGTCTTTGACGGAATCGGCGATGGTGCCGAGGTCTGATTTTTCCATAATCAGCGATTCCGCACCCAAAAGCTCGAAAGACGGCGTATAGGCGTTGCGCAGGTCCGAGCCTTTCATCAGTTTGTGACGGTTGAAGGTGTGTTTGGGATCGACTTGGTTTTTGTAATTCCAAAACGGTTGCAAATCTTCATCTGTCAGGAATTCGAGCTTGGTAATGCCGATGCCGTGTTCGCCGGAAATTACGCCGCCGAGCGAACGGGCGATTTTCATGATGCGTTCCACAGAACGGTAGGCCGTCTGAAGCATTTCGGCATCGTCTGAGTTAACCGGAATATTGGTGTGAACGTTACCGTCGCCGGCGTGCATATGCAGGGCGACGAAGACGCGGCTGCGTACGGTTTTGGCGTGGATTTTGCCCAAGCCTTGGATAATTTTGGTATCTGTTTTGCCGCTGAAGATTTCAGAAAGCGGCTTCATTACGTCCGCTTTGACAGACACGCGCAGGCGGAAATCGCGGAAGGCAATAAAGCAGCTTTCATTGTTTTTGGCTTCGGGCGCAGCGTGGACGGCTGCGCCATAGCGTGCTTTATAGTCGGCAAGCGGCGCGTCTAAGTTAGCAAGCAGCCATTCCCAACGCGCTTTGACAGCGGAAACGTGGGCTAGGGCGTGTTTGCCGCGTTCGCCCAATAGTTCGGCGGTTGGCAGGTCTGTTCCCATTTTGTCGATGGGGAGTTTGCCGGACAGATATTGCTCTAAGGCGGCACAGAGTTTGAGTTTGTTTTGAATGGAAAGCTCAATGTTGATGCGCTCGATGCCGTCTGAATACTCACCGAGCCGCTCCAGCGGAATCACTACGTCTTCGTTGATTTTAAAGGCGTTGGTATGTTTGGCGATGGCGGCGGTGCGGCTGCGGTCAAGCCAGAAGGTTTTGCGCGCTTCTGGAGATATGGCGATAAAGCCTTCGCCGTCGCGGGCGCGGGCAAGTTTGCAGATGTGTTCGGCGGCTGCCTGTACGGCGGCTTCGTCATCGGAAACCACGTCTGCCAGCAAGACCATTTTAGGTCGGCCTTTACCTGCCGCTTTGGTGGCATAACCGACGGCGCGGACGTAACGCCAGTCTAAATGCTCCAAACCCGCCAGCCGAACGCTTTCATGGGTAAGCAGGAAATCGCGGATTTCGACGATGGAAGGCGTTGCGGTGGCGACTGTACCGAAAAATTCCATACATACAGTACGCGTGTATTTCGGCATTTTGTGCAATACGAAGGCGACGCTGGTGATGATGCCGTCTGTGCCTTCTTTCTGCACGCCGGGCAGACCGCTCAAGAATTTGTCGGTAACGTCTTTGCCCAAACCGACTTTGCGGAATTTGTGGCCGGGGATTTCCAAGCGTTTGGTATTGACGATATTGCGGCCGTCTGAATCCAACGTATGTACATCAAACAAGGCGATTTCTTCATCGTGGATTTTGCCAAAATTGTGGCGAACGCGTTCGATACGCAACCATTCGCCTTGAGGGTTGATCATGTTCCAGTAGGCGAGGTTGTCCAAGGCAGTACCCCACAGCACAGCTTTTTTGCCACCTGCATTCATCGCCACATTACCGCCCACGCAAGACGCATCGGCGGAAGTCGGATCAACGGCAAACACCAAACCCGCCTGATGCGCGGTTTCTTCCACCCGGCGGGTTACTACGCCTGCGCCACAATGGATAATCGGATGTCTGCCGTCCAAGCCTGCCAGCTCAACATATTCGACGCCGCGATGCTTGTCGAGTTTTTCGGTATTGATGACTGCGCTGTTTGCGTCTAAAGGTACTGCGCCACCAGTGTAGCCGGTACCGCCACCGCGTGGGATAATGACCAAGTCCAACTCAATTAAAGCGCGCACCAAAGGCGCGATCTCTGCCTCGGTATCAGGATTAACGACAACAAACGGATACTCCACGCGCCAGTCAGTCGCATCGGTAACGTGCGTTACTCGAGCCAATCCGTCAAACATAATATTGTGCGGCTTGGTAATTTTGCTTAAGCGATCCAAAATTTGATGGCGTTTTTGGCTGGTTTCATCAAAACTGCTATCAAAACGCTCGACTGCTTTTTCTGCTGCTGCAACCAAGACATCCACTTGCCGATTATCGTCGCGGCGTTTGCGGATTTCATTTAAGCGGTGGCGCATTTCCCGCACCAGCGCGGCGCGGCGTTTCGGATGCTCCAGCAAATCATCGACCAGATACGGATTACGCACGACCACCCAAATATCGCCCAATACTTCAAACAGCATTCGTGCCGAACGTCCTGTTTTGCGTTGACCGCGCAGGTCTTGCAGGATTTGCCACGCTTCGTTGCCCAACAGTCGGATGACGATTTCGCGGTCGGTATAAGAAGTATAGTTATAGGGAATTTCTCGAATACGCTGAGGGGCAGTAGTCGTGGTCATGGTCGTGTTCCGTTGATGGATGTAATGTTTTTATATTAAAGGCCGTCTGAAAAATGCAATTTCTTCTTGATGGCGTAAAGTGTTAATGTAGTGTAATTTTCGATATTTTTCAACGGAAAAGACAATAAACATTTCAATGGGAATGATTTTCAACTAGGTAATATTGTTTACAATCTTGTCATGTAAATGATTTTCAGACGGCCTGACAGATTTTATCGCTTGAGTTTTTCTGTAAAACCGCTATAATGCGTTTCTTCTATGGCGGGTCTCCCCGCATGGTAATTCGGAACACCGGGTCAGGGGCGGAAGCCAGCAGCCCACTCTGATGAGCCAG
>NZ_JBQCWY010000225.1:0-4448 GCF_051956955.1 Neisseria sp. P0021.S005
ACTGCAAGCCCGTACCGCCAACAACCGCGTGGTCAACTTTACCGGCACACCCGACATGATCAACCAAATGATCGATTTGGAAATCACCGAAGCCTACACCTTCTCCCTGAAAGGCAAACCGGTATAAGCACACACAAACAAAGGCCGTCTGAAACTGTTCAGACGGCCTTTATCTTGGCTTGGCCCGGCATTATCTGATTCATGTATTTTTATTACCCGAACAAAAGGCTTTTCAGTATAATACCGCCCGAAAATTCCCTTATCTGTTGAGAAGTTAAGGAGCAAATCCGAGCTTCCGGCAGTTAAACCCGCTGATACCGTCCTTAAACGGCTTTCCCCAAAGGAATATCTCGAAATGAGTTCTTCAAATCAAAGCGTTTTGGAAAGATTATTCAACCTCAACGCCAATCAGACCAACGTCCGCACGGAAATTATGGCCGGTGTGACAACCTTCCTCGCCATGTGCTACATCATCATCGTCAATCCCCTGATTTTGGGCGAAACCGGCATGGATATGGGCGCAGTATTTGTGGCCACCTGTATCGCCTCCGCCATCGGCTGTTTCGTGATGGGCTTTGTCGGCAACTACCCGATTGCCCTCGCTCCGGGCATGGGTTTGAACGCCTACTTTACCTTTGCCGTCGTCAAAGGCATGGGCGTGGACTGGCGTGTGGCTTTGGGTGCCGTTTTCATTTCAGGCATTATTTTCATCCTGTTCAGCTTCTTTAAAGTACGCGAAATGCTGGTCAACGCCCTGCCTATGGGCTTGAAAATGTCGATTGCCGCAGGTATCGGCCTCTTCTTGGCATTGATTGCACTCAAAGGCGCAGGCGTGATTGTGGCTAATCCTGCCACATTGGTCGGCTTGGGCGACATCCACCAGCCCACCGCCCTGCTGGCGATGGCAGGCTTTGTCATGGTGGTTGCACTTGGCCACTTCCGCGTTAAAGGCTCTATCATCATTACCATTCTAACGCTGACCGCCGTCTCCACCATCTTGGGCTTGAGCGAGTTCAAAGGCGTGGTCGGCGAAGTTCCGAGCATTGCACCAACATTCATGCAGATGGACTTCAAAGGCTTATTCACCGTCAGCATGGTCAGCGTGATTTTTGTATTCTTCCTGGTTGACCTGTTTGACTCTACCGGCACATTGGTCGGCGTTTCCCACCGCGCAGGCCTGTTGCAAGACGGCAAACTGCCGCGTTTGAAACGCGCCCTGCTTGCCGACTCTACCGCCATCGTTGCAGGCGCCGCCTTGGGTACTTCTTCTACCACCCCTTACGTTGAAAGCGCGGCAGGCGTTTCTGCCGGCGGCCGTACCGGCCTGACTGCCGTTACCGTCGGCGTACTGATGCTTGCCTGTCTGATTTTCTCCCCGCTGGTTCAAAGCATTCCTGCATTC
Organism: Neisseria sp. P0021.S005; assembly: GCF_051956955.1. NCBI lineage: Bacteria > Pseudomonadati > Pseudomonadota > Betaproteobacteria > Neisseriales > Neisseriaceae > Neisseria > Neisseria sp. P0021.S005. Next base: position 1,403 of record NZ_JBQCWY010000225.1, read on the forward strand.
GCTACCGCACCCGCCCTGCTCTATGTTGGCGCGCAAATGTTGCGCAGCGCGCGTGAAATCGATTGGGACGACATGACCGAAGCCGCACCGGCATTCCTGACCATCGTCTTCATGCCGTTTACCTACTCGATTGCCGACGGTATTGCGTTTGGCTTTATCAGCTATGCACTCATCAAACTCTTGTGCAACCGCACTCAAGACGTACCGCCTATGGTATGGATTGTCGCCGTGTTGTGGGCATTGAAATTCTGGTTCTTGGGTTAAACTGCTCAAAAGAACAGGCCGTCTGAAAACTTTTCAGACGGCCTGTTTTATTTTACCCAGCGTTTAAAGCTGTCGGTAAAAGATTATTTTTTCACTTTTTTAGCAGCTGGTTTAGCGGCAGCTTTCGCGCCTTTGTCCAATGCGCAGAAACGGGTAGCGATTTGGTCAACCACTTCTTGTTTGCCATTTACTTCGGTAGTACCGCGGATAGTCAGCATGTTGCCATCAACTTTGTCCACGTTGGCTGCAGTGGCTGCTTCAGCAATCCAAGCAACATTGCCGCCCCAGAATGCGTTTACATCTTTGCTGCTGTCAGTAATACGGAACAGGTTTTCAGTTACTTGGCCTTTGTATTTTACTTGTGCAGCAACAACTTCGTTGCCTTTGAAGCCATACATTACGCTCAGAGGCTCTTTGCCGTCTTTACCGCATTTGTAGTGAACTTCTTTAGTACCGTCGATAGAGTCTACTTTCAAAGTATTAGGTACTGGAGCTTGAGCTTGTTGAGCCTGAGCTTGAGTTTGTTGTTGCGCAGTAGGCGCAGCTTTAGCTTCAGGTTTAGCTTTAGAACCGCTGCTACATGCAGTCAGGGCAACAGCCGCCAAAACGGCAGGAACGATTAATTTAACATTCATATTCATAATTGACTCCCAAATGGTTTCAATAAAAAACCGGCAAACGCCGGCTGACATTTACACATTAACAGAGATATTCCGTCTTGTCTTTATCTCAGACGGCATTTTTTAAGAAAAGTTCAAATAAATATTTTTATTTTCTAAAATCAAGAAATTATAAATATGAAATCATGTAAATTCAGGTTTAGGAACTCTTAAGATGAATACTGTTGTCAATAAATCGGGTTTTGACAATGGTAAAATGAGATTGAAAAGCGCATAGAGATGACAAAATTCAGGGCAATTGATTTTACACACTTCTGTCTCTTGAGTTGCTGAGCATTTCAGACGGCCTTAGAACACAAACAGTAAATGCAATAAAAAAACGCAATCTGAAACAGATTGCGTTTTTTTTGAAAACTGGCACGCCCACGGGGAATCGAACCCCGGTTACCGCCGTGAAAGGGCGATGTCCTAACCGCTAGACGATGGGCGCGGATAAATCTTGTGGCGCACCCGGAGCGATTCGAACGCCCGACCCTCTGGTTCGTAGCCAGATACTCTATCCAACTGAGCTACGGGTGCATCCTCATCACTTCGCAAGTGCGTTGTGAATCAAGAAGACCGAATGATATAGGCTTTACTAAAGCCTGTCTACTCTTTTCACAGAAACTTTTTATATTTTTATTTAACCAATTGAAGTTAAACAATATAAAATTAACGTAAAATCCCTACTCCTGACAAATCCTGCGCCATTTTAGCGGCGGAGTTATCGGTCATGCCGCCGACAAAATCCAAAATCTTCATATAGGCCTGATACAGACTGTCTTCAGGAAGAATCGGATTGTGCTTTTTCAATAATTCCAACGCCAAAGACTGACGCGTTGCTAACTGTTTTTCTGCAATCAGGGCATAGGCGGCAGGGACGAGCAAATCTAAGATGGAGCCTAAGCATGGGAACGTGGCAATCTCGGTCAAGAGCTTGGTGTGATGGCGGAAAATCCGTGTTTGTGCCAATTCTTTCGCTTTTGCCAAAGTGTTTTGCACTTGCGGGCTGCACAGAGCAAGCAGGTCTTTGCCTTTGAATGTTCCGTCCAACAAGTCGGACTGATGCAGCATAAAGGTTTGCGCGACATCATCAATCGCCTTGCCGATCGCAATGCCGCGCAACATGGCGCAACGCTGACGGCTGGAGCTGGCGTGCCATGCGCTTTCGGCAAAGGTCAGCTCGGACAAAATACTTTCTACTTCCGTATCCGTGAGCAAATCCAATTCGACGGCATCTTCCAAATCCAGCAAGGCATAGCAAATATCGTCGGCAGCCTCCATCAAATAAGACAAAGGATGGCGCGCCCAGCTGTCTACTCCCGCGGAAACCAGCCCCAATTCGTCGGCAACTTGACGGATAAACGGCAACTCGGTTTGATAAATATTGAATTTCTTTCTGCCGTTTGGATGTTGCGTTGTCCACGGATACTTCAGCAATGCGCCGATGGCTGCCGCAGTCAGGCGCATTCCGCCTGCCTCCGGATACATTTCAAGGCTGGCGACGATACGCAGGCTATGCGCATTGCCTTCATAGGTTTGAATATCGTTGCGTTCCGCTTCGTTTAATGTGTTCAGATAAATTTGATGTTCAGGCCGTCTGAACCAATCACGCAAAGCATCTTCGCCGGTATGGCCAAACGGCGGATTGCCCAAATCATGAGCCAAACAGGCAACCTGCACCACGGCACCAATATCGCTGGGCGTATTGCCCTGCGGCAGAAAACCGCCGTTATGCAACATCACGCCCACGCGGTTGCCCAAGCTCCTGCCCACGCTGGCAACTTCAACGCTGTGCGTCAGGCGGTTGTGCGTCAAGTCATGTTGCGCCAGCGGATGCACCTGTGTTTTACGGCCAAGGCGGCGGAAGGCTCCGGAAAAAACAACCCGGTCGTAGTCGATGTGAAAATCCGTACGCAAGGCATCGGCACCTTCTTGAGTCGAAGGGGTAACGGTCGGCACGATTTCGCCGTTTTTAGTACGGAAGCGTTGGGTGGATAATAAGTTTTGCCAATTCATTCGGATGGTCATAAAGGTTCCTCAAGCAAAGTAAAGGCCGTCTGAAACATATTCAGACGGCCTTATGCTTATTTACCGCGCATCAATTCAAAGAAATCGTCGTT
>NZ_JBQCWY010000226.1:0-4441 GCF_051956955.1 Neisseria sp. P0021.S005
CTCGGATTACAGAGTAATGCGGCGGAAGTCTTTCAACAGGTTAGCCAGGAATACGGTGAAGCGCATACCGGCGGCACCGTCGATGACGCGGTGGTCGAAGGACAGGCTCAATGGGCACATCAGGCGAGGAGCGAATTCTTTGCCGTTCCAAACCGGTTTGATTTGGGATTTGCACACACCCAAGATAGCAACTTCAGGAGCATTCACGATCGGCGTGAAGCCTGTGCCGCCGATACCGCCCAAGCTGGAAATAGTAAAGCATGCGCCTTGCATTTCTTGCGGTTTGAGCTTGCCTTCGCGGGCTTTTTTAGACAATTCGGTCAGCTCTTGGCTGATTTGTTTCAAGCCTTTTTGATCCACGTCTTTGATTACTGGAACAACCAAGCCATTTGGCGTGTCTGCTGCGAAACCGATGTTGAAGTAGTTTTTCAGCACCAGATTGTCGCCATCCAGAGAGGCATTGAATTCAGGGAAGGCTTTCAGCGCAGCAACAGAGGCTTTAATGATGAACGCCAATGGGGACAGTTTCACGCCTTCGCGTTCCCATTCTTTGTTCAGTTGTTTGCGGAATTCTTCCAATTCGGTCATGTCCGCTTCTTCGTGTACGGTAACGTGAGGAATCACAACCCAGTTGCGAGACAGGTTTTGACCGGAGATTTTCTTAATACGAGACAGTTCTTTAACTTCGATGCTGCCGAATTTAGAGAAGTCAACTTTAGGCCATGGCAACAAGTCCAGACCACCTCCCAAAGAGGCAGCGGCAGGTTTGCCTGCACCACTTTGCATAACGGATTTAACGAAGGCTTTAACGTCTTCGCCCATGATACGGCCTTTCAGACCGGTACCTTTGACTTGACCCAAATCTACGCCCAATTCACGCGCCAGTTTACGTGCGGAAGGACCTGCATGGGCTTTGGCAAAAGCAGCTTCGTCAATTTTGGCAGCTGCAGGTGCAGCCGGAGCAGGCGCAGCGGCTGGTGCTGGAGCAGCAGGAGCCGGAGCAGCGGCTGGTGCAGGTGCGGCAGCTTGAGCGGCAGGAGCAGGAGCAGCTGCGGCGGAACCGGCAGTTTCTACTTCGATAATGGCAGAGCCTTCGGATACTTTGTCGCCAACTTTCAGGAATACGGCTTTAACCACACCGGCTTCGGTACATGGTACGTCCATAGTAGCTTTGTCGGTTTCCAACGTAATCAGGGTGTCGTCAACGGCAACAGTGTCGCCCACTTTAATTTCAACGGCAATAACGTCTACGTCAGAGTGGCCGCCGATATCAGGTACAACAACTTGTACAGTAGCGCCTCCGGAAGGAGCGGCTGCAGGCGCAGCAGCAGCAGGAGCTTTTGCTGCAGGGGCCGTAGCGGCATCAGCAGCGGCAGCACCGGTTTCAACGGTCAAAATAACGCCGCCTTCAGAGATTTTATCGCCAACTTTAACTTTAACTTCTTTCACGACGCCGGCTGCATCAGCAGGTACGTCCATAGTGGCTTTGTCGGTTTCCAAAGTAATCAGGGTGTCGTCAACGGCAATAGTGTCGCCTACTTTAACTTCTACGGCGATGATGTCGACGTTTTCATGACCGCCGATATCAGGGACTTTGATTTCTACGATACTCATTTGAGTTCCTTTAATATTTTCAGTTTGATGCCGTCTGAAAACTGTTTCGCACGGCATCGGTACAGTTTGTTAAACCATTCAAGCATTCGATTTTCAGACGGCCTGATGTCTGAATGAAGCAAACAGGCCGTCTGAAACATCAATTAGCGTTTCCAGCTAGGGGCTGAATCGGCCTTGATGCCATATTTTTCAATAGCTTGTTGAACGGTTTCTTTGCTGACTTTGCCTTGCTCAGCCAATGCGCTCAATGCAGCAACGGCAACGTTGTAGCGGTCAACTTCGAAGAAGCTGCGCAGGTTGGCACGGCTGTCGGAGCGACCGAAGCCGTCAGTACCCAAGACGTGGTAGTCGTTAGGGATGTAGGCACGGATGCGGTCAGCATAGCTGCGGATGTAGTCGGTAGCGGCAATAACCGGACCGTCATGACCTTGCAGTTGAGAAGTAACAAACGGTACTTTTGCAGTTTCCAATGGGTTCAGACGATTGAAGCGTTCCACTTCGATGGCATCGCGGTGCAGCTGGTTGAATGATGGGCAAGACCAGATGTCTGCTTCTACGCCGAAGTCGGCTTTCAACAATTCGGCACCGGCAATTACTTCTTGCAGGATAGTACCGGAACCCATCAATTGAACTTTCTTGTCGCCTTTGCCGCTGGCTTTCAGCAGATACATACCTTTCAGGATGTTTTCTTCTGCGCCTTCAGGCATATCCGGGTGAGCGTAGTTCTCGTTCATTAGGGTGATGTAGTAGAACACGTCTTCGTTATTGGCATACATACGGCGCAGACCGTCTTGAACGATAACGGCTACTTCGTATTGGAATGTTGGATCGTAAGAAACACAATTTGGAATCAAATCTGCTTGAATATGGCTGTGGCCGTCTTCGTGTTGCAGACCTTCACCATTCAGCGTTGTACGGCCGGCAGTACCACCCAACAGGAAGCCGCGTGCGTGCATATCGCCGGCAGCCCATGCCAAGTCGCCGATACGTTGGAAACCGAACATAGAGTAGTAGATGTAGAAAGGAATCATCGCAAAGTTGCTGTTGGCGTAGCTGGTTGCAGCCGCGATCCAGTCAGCCATTGCGCCTGGCTCGTTAATACCTTCTTGCAAGATTTGACCGTCGACGGATTCTTTGTAGAACATCAGTTGGTCTTTATCTTGAGGGGTGTATTGTTGGCCTTTAGGGTTCCAAATGCCGTATTGGCGGAACATACCTTCCATACCGAAAGTACGGCTTTCGTCAGGAACGATAGGTACAACGCGTTTGCCGATTTTTTTGTCTTTCAGCAAAGTAGACAGGATGCGTACGAAAGCCATGGTGGTGGAGAATTCACGGTCACCGCTGGATTTCAGTTGGGCATCAAATGCTGACAGTTCAGGCACTTCCAGAACGTCTTGGGTAGGGTTGCGTTGAGGCAGGTAGCCACCCAAAGATTCGCGACGTGCGTGCAGGTATTTGTATTCTTCGCTGTCAGGAGCAAAAGTCAGGTAAGGCAGGTCGCCACTGTCGATTTGCTCGTCAGTTACAGGAATGTCAAAGCGGTCACGGAATTGTTTCAGAGACGCTTTGTCCATTTTTTTGGCTTGGTGGGCAACGTTTTGACCTTCGCCGGATGCACCCATACCGTAACCTTTAATGGTTTTTGCCAAGATTACAGTAGGTTTGCCGTTAGCGTGATTCGCAGCGCGGTCGTAAGCGTTGTAGACTTTTTGAGGGTCATGACCACCGCGGTTCAATGCCCAAATTTCGTCATCAGTCATATCGGCGACCAATGCTTTCAGTTCAGGCGTATTGAAGAAGTGTTCGCGAACGTATGCACCGTCTTTGGATTTGTAAGTTTGGTAGTCACCGTCCAAGCACTCTTCCATACGTTTGCGCAGGATGCCATCTTTGTCTTTTGCCAAGAGGCGGTCCCAACGACGACCCCAGACGACTTTCACAACATTCCAGCCGGCGCCGGCAAAGTTGCCTTCCAGCTCTTGAATGATTTTGCCGTTACCGCGTACTGGGCCGTCCAAACGTTGCAGGTTACAGTTGATGACGAATACCAAGTTGTCCAAGCCTTCGCGTGAAGCCAGAGCAATAGCACCTTGGCTTTCAGGTTCGTCCATTTCACCGTCGCCACAGAATACCCATACTTTACGGCCTTTGGTTTTAGCCAGACCGCGAGATTCCAAGTATTTCAGGAAGCGTGCTTGGTAAATTGCCATCAATGGGCCAAGACCCATAGATACGGTTGGGAATTGCCAGAAGTCAGGCAACAGGTGAGGGTGAGGGTAAGAAGGCAGACCTTTACCGTCAACTTCTTGACGGAAGTTGTTCAGCTGGTCTTCAGTCAGACGGCCTTCAACGAACGCGCGTGCGTAGATGCCAGGGGCAACGTGGCCTTGGAAGAATACCAAATCGCCTTCTTCGCCTTCGCCTTTAGCTTTCCAGAAGTGATTGAAGCCGACTTCGTACATAGTGGCGGCTGATTGGAAAGATGCAATGTGTCCACCCAATTCCAAATCTTTTTTACCCGCGCGCAAAACGATAGCGGCAGCGTTCCAACGAACGAATGCACGGATGCGGTGTTCGATGTTTTGGTCGCCGGGGATGCCTTTTTCGTCTTCTACGGAAACGGTGTTCAAATATGGAGTAGTGGTGCCGTGAGGCATACGGATGCCTTTGTCACGGCTGTATTTGACCAAACTTTCCAGCAGATACTGAGCGCGCTCGCTGCCTTCATATTCTAAAACAGAGCTTAACGCGTCTAACCATTCTTTGGTTTCAATTGGGTCAACATCGTGTAATTGGGTGGACATAATATCTATCCTTGTGTTGA
>NZ_JBQCWY010000227.1:0-4411 GCF_051956955.1 Neisseria sp. P0021.S005
CAGCAGTGAAATCCACCGTGCAGACGTTGCCAAACGCCTGGCCGATTTGCCTGCCAACGCAGACCAACGCAAATCTCCATTTGCCGACCGTATCAAAGCGCAACAAGCATGGTTGAACCTGCCTCTGCTGCCGACTACCAACATCGGTTCTTTCCCACAAACTACCGAAATCCGCCAAGCACGTGCAGCCTTCAAAAAAGGCGAACTGTCTGCTGCCGATTACGAAGCCGCGATGAAAAAAGAAATCGCTTTGGTGGTTGAAGAGCAAGAAAAACTGGACTTGGACGTACTGGTACACGGCGAAGCCGAGCGTAACGACATGGTTGAATACTTCGGCGAATTGTTGAGCGGTTTTGCGTTCACCCAATACGGCTGGGTACAAAGCTACGGCTCACGCTGCGTTAAACCACCTATCATCTTCGGTGACGTAAGCCGTCCTGAAGCCATGACTGTTGCTTGGTCTACTTACGCTCAAAGCCTGACCAAACGCCCGATGAAAGGTATGCTGACCGGCCCTGTAACCATTCTGCAATGGTCTTTCGTCCGCAACGATATTCCTCGCGCTACCGTGTGCAAACAAATCGCACTGGCTCTGAACGACGAAGTATTGGATCTGGAAAAAGCCGGTATCAAAGTCATCCAAATTGACGAACCTGCCATCCGCGAAGGTCTGCCTTTGAAACGTGCCGATTGGGATGCCTACCTGAACTGGGCCGGTGAATCTTTCCGCCTGTCCTCTACCGGTTGCGAAGACAGCACCCAAATCCACACTCATATGTGCTACTCTGAGTTCAACGACATCCTGCCTGCCATCGCCGCCATGGACGCTGACGTCATCACCATCGAAACTTCACGTTCCGATATGGAGCTCTTGACTGCGTTCGGCGAATTCAAATACCCGAACGACATCGGCCCAGGTGTTTACGACATCCACAGCCCACGCGTACCGACTGAAGCTGAAGTTGAGCACCTGTTGCGCAAAGCCATCGAGGTTGTACCGGTTGAACGTCTGTGGGTTAACCCAGACTGCGGCCTGAAAACCCGTGGCTGGAAAGAAACTCTGGAACAACTCCAAGTGATGATGAATGTAACCCACAAACTGCGTGCCGAACTGGCTAAATAATGTGAGTTAGATGAAAAGGCCGTCTGAAAATTTTCAGACGGCCTTTTTTTATTTATCGATATTTAGACCATAAAGATTACAGCTTCAACAGCTTACAAAATCCCTGTCGTTGTATGATGTTCTTCCACTCCTGATGTATACACATTCTTAGTATGGTGATACACAGCATCTTTAGTTGTTGCGACAATATAGTTGGCTTCTGACAAGATATCGCTCAAGGCAACTTTACTGCCGGTCGTATTCACCTTTGTCAGTGCTGCACCATTATGGCTATTGCCTTCTGAATACGTTTTGATGTTATTTTCAAAGCGCAGCCATGAATCATACAGTTCGTCTTTGATGTCCGTCATGATTTTATTGTTGGCTACATTTAAAGATGCCTTGCCCTTAGGGTTGGTACTGTATACGTCTACCAAAACATCATCCAGGGCACCACCAAGTTTCAATGTGTTATTAGTGATGTTGTACTCTTTGGCATTACTTTTCAAATAAGCAAATTCGACATAGCCGTCAGATTTTTCACGCACGGAAATTTTGTTGTTGTGAATGGTCACCGCACCATGCATAGCGACATTGCCATGGTGTTCTTCCACATAAACCGGCACCGCGCCTTTCATAATCTTGCCGATATCGGCATCATTGCCGCTAATGGTAATAGTACCGCTGCCAATGCCGTTTTTAGATAAAACGCGGTCGTAGGTATCGTTGATGACGGCAATCAGATATTTGGTGGATTCGCCGCTGATCTTGTTATTTGCCATATTGAGCGTGTAATCCATTTTGCTTTCATGGTTACGGAACTCAATCGCGTAAGTCTGAATATTGTTTTGATAAACCGTCAGATTTTTAATGACATTATTGCTGATATCGAAATAGCCTTTGTTAGCCGAGTGCAAATCTTTGTATTGGGTATTGGTTTGCACCTGGATACCTGAATACATGTGATAGTACTTGCCCAAGTCATCATCAACATTCAAGCGGAAGCTCGGGTCTTGGATAATGGTATTGCCGGTAATTTTGACTTTATCCATAGAAAACTGGCGGTTGTAAGCAGCAATACCATACAGCCGGTCACCTGTTAACACATTGTCTTCAATGACAATGCCTGTACCATCATGCACATCCAAGCCTTTGCGGTAGTTGTGGTTGGTCGTGTTTTTACGGTATGTGACACCGTAATTGTAGCTGCCCGCAACCACAGCCATACCGTAGCCGGTACCGCCGTCCGCTTCGTGGCCGTTCCAATCCAAACGGTTGCCCTCGCCGATAAAGTTTTGTTGGAAACCGATCAGCGCACCGGCAACGCGGTTGTGGTGCAGATACGAATCAACAATACGGTTGTTTTCACCCAAAGGCAGCGCTTCATATTTTTCATCAATTTCGCCGCTTTGTACGCGCTCTTTAAAGGTCAGCTTTTGACCTTTTTCCTTTTCCAAAGAAGCAGTCGACGTGAACATCACACCAGCACGATTGGCACCGGAAACCTCTACTTTACTGATTAAAGTATTGTCCGCATCGTTCACCAAAATGCCGTTTACCTTGCCAAAATAGCTTAAGCCTTTGCGGTAAAAATCAGGGTTGGTATATTGAACCGACAAGTTGGCAATGGTTTTATTGTTTTGTCCATCGATCAAGATACCGGCAAATTGGCGAATGTCATCATGGTTGGTGTTCGGGTTGAACACGCCTGTCTGCGCCTTATCAAACGTTACTTTGGTTTTACCCATCCCCGAACCAAACAAACCGCGTGCGCCGGAAACGGTTTTATCCATCACAATCTGGTTGGAAATATAGTAGGTACCATCCAAGAAGACCATGGCTTTTTCTTTATGAGCCGCCTCTAAAGCCGCTTTAAATGCCTGAAGGCTGTCTTTTTTACCCTGCGCATCGGCACCAAAATCATTCACACGAACATAATTACCATACTCTTTAGATTGATACACGCGGTATTTTCCAGAGACACCTGCCCTGTTTTCGGTATGATCGTCAATTTTGTTTTCTTTGACTGAACTGAGGTGGCTATCGTGACTCATGGCTGTTTTTTTGCCGGAAGAAACGCTCACGACTTTGTTATGGCCGTCTGAATCGTTCAAAATCTTTTTATGCACAATTTCGACTGTTTTTTTTCCTTCGGCAATTCTGTCTTCTGCCTCTTTTTCTTTGCGGGCAGCGTCTTGTTTGGCTTTACGCTCTGCAATCGCTTTTTCGACTGCTGCTTTATGCGCTTCTTTTGCATGCTCGACGGCGTTTGCTTTGGCTGTGGCGGCTTCGGCTATTTTTTTTGCTTTAGCCTCTTCGTATTTTTTTTGCTTTTCAGCCAAAATTTTTTCCATCGATTGATTAACCGGTTTGTTTACCGGCTCTTTTGAAACAACCTGTTTGTCCGTTACTTTAGACGCAATGGTATTTTTACCAGAAACGCTACTTGCAGAAGCAACACTGGCCCGTACGACACGCATTTTTGTTACAACGCCGTCTGAAGATGATGAGGTACTGTTCAATCTTGCCGCCTCAGCCACATGAACCGCATCTCTCGTTACAGTATTTTTACCGCTTAATTGCTTGGGTTCAGGAAAAACAGACGGACTTCCCCCAAAATTTTGGGTGTGTATCCATTCTTTTAGAGGAGAAGATGATTCGGAAGTGGTTTCAGGAGTTGAGGAGCCTTGACGGATATGGGTACGGCCAAGAGGGGCAAGTTTATGTGACATAATCAGCGTATTTCCTTGTATCAAATATCGTCCTTTCCCACCGCACAAGCGTGCAACAAAAAAGTTCGATGAATAAAGAGGTAAGACGGATTCTGTCGTAACAGCAATTGCCTGTATAAAGGCCAAACTGAAGCTGGCCACTTTGAGAAAATCGGCAGCGTTTCCCCTTCTGCCGATTTTCTGATTGAAAACGGTAATGGTGTTTGGACAGAACCCTTGGATGGCTTTTATAGGCAATCTGCCCGCGTACCATATATCCGGTTATTTTTGACGGAAAATGTATCAGAGTCCCTTTTTAATTGATTAGTTCATCCAAAGTTAAGTTATTTTTGATTTTTATAGCAAAATAAAAATGGTTTTATCTTGCATTGTTTTCTTTTTTGGCGTGACAGAGTTAATCCCGCGAAGCCAAAAAGGAGGGGAATTCTAACACAATATGTTTTTAGCATTCCCCATTTAACTAAATTTACAAAATATACAAAATAAATATCTATAAATGTTTTTAACTTCATCGAAAAATCAATAAAATTCGATATTTTCAATGTGTATTTTTACAACATAATTGCGCATTATATAC
>NZ_JBQCWY010000228.1:0-4374 GCF_051956955.1 Neisseria sp. P0021.S005
TTTCAGACGGCCTGCACAGGAAAATACCGCGCAAAACTAAGCCGCTGACGCGATCGGGATGGGTTTCGGCATAAGTCAGCGACAAGGTGCTGCCCCATGAGCCGCCGAAAACCAGCCATTTTTGAATACCGAGCATTTCGCGCACTTTTTCAATATCGGCAACCAAATCCCATGTGGTATTGTCTTCGATACAGGCATAGGGTTTGGAACGTCCGCAACCGCGTTGGTCGATAATAACGATGCGGAAATGCTCTGGATTGAAAAAGCCGCGACAGGCAGGTGATGCGCCTGCTCCGGGGCCGCCATGCAGGAAAATCACGGGGTGGCCATCAGGATTGCCTGATTCTTCCCAGTAGATCTCGTGAATGTCGGATACGCGCAAAAGGCCGCTATTTCGTGGTTCTTGAATCGGATGCATGAGCTTTCTCCTTTGTCTGATGAATATGTTGATTGTAACACTTTGCCTTCTGATTTTTCAGACGGCCTACATAGGTTTGGCGCCATAAATGGCGTAAAATACCACTTTTTTGACAGGATTATTTATGTCTGACAACAAACAAACACATGCTGCACCCGAAGGACAACTTTTATTGCGTACGGTAGCCATGCCGCGTGATACCAATCCTAATCAGGATATCTTCGGCGGCTGGATTATGTCGCAAATGGATCTGGGCGGCGGTATTTTGGCGGCAGAAATCGCACAGGGACGAATTGTAACCGTGGCTGTTCAAGAAATGAATTTCATCAGACCGGTAAAGGTCGGCAACGTCGTGTGCTGCTACGGTCATTGCGTCCGAGTAGGCAATACTTCTTTGCAACTGAAAATCGAAGTGTGGGTGAAGACTTTGATGAACGATATGGTAACGGAAGACCGTCAACTGGTCACCGAAGCCGTGTTCACTTACGTCGCCATCGATTCACAAGGCAATCCGCGCCCTATTCCTCGCGAAGGCAATGCAAAGCTGGCACATTTGTAAGTTTAAAAATTCAAAACAAGGCCGTCTGAAACCTCAACGTTCAGACGGCCTTTTTTAATACAGAAGCAAAATGTAATAATATTTCTTTTGAGCTAAAGCAAGGCGAAGTATCTGTTTTTTAGGTTTAATTCAGGCTGATTGATAAGACAAAGACCATACACCGGCTTCCTATAACACTGCCCTACCGCGACAGTTTGCGCCACTTTTGAAACGGCGTTTCCTCCTCAACCCACTTTAAGGAACATCATGGCTTCGCGCGATTTATACCCACAGGAAATTTTACAGGTTGTTCTCGACAAAAGCTGCGCCAAAGCACAATCCAGCATCCCTACACTGGCAATCTTAAGCGTTTTGGCCGGCGGATACATCGGCTTCGGTTATCTTGCCTATTTAAAAGTAGTCAGCGGCATTCCGCACGAATGGGGCGGAGTTGCGACTTTACTCGGTGCCGCCGTGTTCCCAATCGCTTTGATTTGTATCCTGCTTGGCGGTGGCGAGCTGGTAACCAGCAATATGATGATTATGTCTTTAGGCAGATTGGCCGGACGGATTTCCTCCAAAATGCTGCTGCGCAACTGGGTTATCGTCTGCATGGGCAATTTGGTAGGCACGCTGGCAATGGCTTTTTTCCTTGGATACTATGTCGGCATGATTGAAGGCAGCGTGGCAGAAAAAACCATTGCTGTGGCGGAAGCAAAAGTCCATATGGATTTCGGCCGCGCTTTTGTATCGGCAGTCGCATGTAACTGGATGGTCTGCATGGGCGCGTGGCTGCATTTTGCCGCTAAAAACACAACTGGACGAATGCTGGCCATTTGGTTCCCCGTCATGATTTTCGTATTAAACGGCTTCCAACACCTTGTCGCCAATATGTTCGTTATCCCAGCGGGTATTTTGGCAGGTGCAAACATCACATGGGGGCAGTTTTTCTTCAACATGATTCCCGTATTCCTGGGCAATGTCATCGGTGGCGCATCCTTTGTCGGCGCATCTTATCTTTATACTTATAGAGACACGCTGAAAGATAGTACCGAATAGTCCTGCTTTAGAAACAACAAAACCTGCTTTGAGAAAGCAGGTTTTGTTTCAGACGCCATTGGTATTAAGTTTTAAAATCCATTCGGACACATTATTCAGATAAATCATCCAAACGAAAAAAGAGTCGTTTTTAAAACGGCTCTTTCCAATTTTTTGGTCGGAGTGAAAGGATTCGAACCTTCGACCCCTTGCACCCCATGCAAGTGCGCTACCAGACTGCGCCACACTCCGACTCGATAAGCTGTGAATTTTAGTTTCAAACGCTGATTTTGACAAGTGCTTTTTAGAAAAGGAAATTTACTCGTTTGAAAACATTTGAATTATTTGTAAGCAAAAAAAGGCCGTCTGAAATCATTCAGACGGCCTTTGATTATTCAGTCAAATATCAAGCTTCAACCGGAATAATACCGATTTTTGCCTGCCATTGTTTTGGTGCAATGGCGTGAACCGATTCACCATTGCTATCCACCGCAACGGTAACAGGCATGTCTTTGACTTCAAATTCGTAAATCGCTTCCATGCCCAATTCTGGGAACGCCAAGACTTTAGATGCTTTAATGGCTTTGGCAACCAGATATGCCGCGCCACCGACAGCCATTAGATAAACGGCTTTGTTATCGGCAATGGCTTGGCAAGTTGCTGCGCCGCGTTCGGATTTGCCGATCATACCCAAGAGGCCGGTTTGTTCCAGCATTTGACGGGTAAATTTATCCATACGGGTGGAAGTAGTCGGACCGGCTGGGCCAACAACTTCGTCACGGACTGGATCAACCGGGCCAACGTAGTAAATCAGTTTGTTGATGAAATCTACCGGCAATTCTTCGCCTTTGTTGAGCATATCAACCAAACGTTTGTGCGCGGCATCGCGGCCGGTCAGGATTTTACCGTTCAGCAACAATACATCGCCGGTTTTCCATGTGGCCACTTCTTCTTTGGTCAGATTGTTGACATCGACACGTTTACCGTTGTCAGGGCTGTAAGTCAGATCCGGCCAGTCTTCCAAAGACGGGGCTTCCAGTTTGGCCGGGCCTGAGCCGTCCAATTCAAATTCGATGTGGCGAGTTGCCGCGCAGTTTGGAATCATGGCAATCGGTTTGGAAGCCGCGTGGGTTGGGTAGTCAAGGATTTTGACATCCAGTACGGTACTCAAACCGCCCAAACCTTGTGCGCCGATGCCCAAGGCATTTACTTTTTTGTAGAGTTCCAAGCGCAGGGCTTCGGTTGTAGACAATTCTGCACCTGAATCGGCTTTTTCTTTGAGCTCCTGAATATCGATATGGCTCATCAGGCTTTCTTTGGCCATCAACACTGCTTTTTCAGGCGTACCGCCGATACCGATACCCAAGATGCCCGGAGGACACCAGCCGGCACCCATTTGAGGAACGGTTTTCAATACCCAATCAACAATATTGTCTGAAGGATTGAGCATGGCAACTTTAGTTTTGTTTTCAGAACCGCCGCCTTTGGCTGCGCAAGTGACTTCGACTTTGTCGCCTTTTACGATTTCCATATGTACAACGGCAGGGGTGTTGTCTTTGGTATTTTGACGTTTGCCAGCCGGATCGGCCAATACGGAGGCGCGCAGTTTGTTGTCAGGATAGGTGTATGCACGGCGTACGCCTTCGTTAACCATTTCCTGTACGCTCATCTCGGCATCCCACTGTACATCCATGCCTACTTTCAAGAATACGGTCGCAATACCGGTATCCTGACAAATCGGACGGTGGCCTTCAGCACACATACGGCTATTGACCAAAATCTGCGCCATCGCATCTTTGGCGGCAGGGTTTTCTTCTTTTTGATAAGCCTTATACAAAGCCTGGATGTAGTCTTTAGGATGGTAGTAGCTGATGAATTGGAAAGCATCGAAAATACTTTGGATAAAGTCTTCTTGCTTGATGACGGTCATGATTGTGTTCCTTTTCGGGAGTCATGGTAGGGAGGATTTGTTTATTTCTTAAGAGACCGATTTTTTCAGACGGCCTTCAATAGTGTAATAGTGCTTTCAAATGAATGACCCAGACAATATCATTTTCATACCTTCTTGATTTAAATGAAATTTAATATCGTATTAAATCACTTGGTTATTGATAATCTATATCTACTGACCATTCACTTACATAGAAATAAAATTACATTATTTTTTAAATGATATTCTAATTGCCAGGCCTTCTGAAAATATTTGCCTTAAGCATCTAAAAAAGAAATTTAGTAGCCTGTATTTAAAAGGGAATTATCTAAATTTCAGACGGCCTTTCTTATTCTCCAATACAATACACAATTGTAAAATCCATGTCATTTTCTCCCCCAATCTTCTTGACTGATATCAAACTTATTTAATTTTCTGAAATTTTATAAC
>NZ_JBQCWY010000229.1:0-4364 GCF_051956955.1 Neisseria sp. P0021.S005
TTTACAACATGTTCCACAGCTTGCATGTTAGGATTTGATAAAGATTACAAAAGAAATATAAAGATTTTTATATTCTTATTTTTAACTCATGCATACGTAATTTTTCTTCATTTAATCCCAAGCAATAAACTATCACTAAACTCAGTCCATTTTGCTCGTTTTGCCGAAACCCCTGAGAATTCCTCATGGTACTTATTACATAATAATTTTCAACAAAACAATGGCTTCCAAGAAACCAGCGGAATTGACAGAAATGACTTGTTCAAGTTAAAACAAAAATTCAAATGCTCTGCACTTTCAGAAAAAGAAAAAGTAAAAAAAGGCATTTCCTGTTCTTCAATCCCCGAACAGCGTAACAACGCCCTATACGGCTATATGGCTTGGAACTTAGGCGACACTAAGGTCTTCTGCCCGCCGACTGCTGAAAACAACAAAGGAAAAAAGGAAGCCGCAAAATTAGCAACAGAATGTATCGTTATCAGTGGGAAATTCCTGCAAATTTTGAATAAAAACTATATTGATATTATGCCCAAAGAGCGTTAATCCGCTTTCATATGACCTGCTATAATCCACGTCGTCTGAAAACCCTCTTTCACGGAAACCGCCATGGCCGACCTCTTTACCCGCCAACCTGATGCGCCGCTTGCCGAACGCCTGCGCCCGCATTCTTTAGACGATGTCATCGGGCAGCAGCACTTAATCGGCGAAGGTAAACCTTTGCGCGTGGCGGTGGAAGGCGGGAAGCCGCATTCTATGTTGCTGTGGGGGCCGCCGGGCGTGGGCAAGACGACGTTGGCGCGGATTTTGGCGCAGAGTTTCAATGCCCAGTTTCTGCCGGTTTCCGCCGTATTTTCAGGTGTAAAAGACATACGAGAGGCAATTGAGAAAGCTGAAATTGCCTTGCAGCAAGGGCGCGCGACAATTTTGTTTGTTGACGAGGTACACCGCTTCAACAAAGCGCAACAGGACGCATTTTTGCCTTATGTCGAAAGCGGTTTATTAACCTTTATCGGCGCTACCACGGAAAACCCGTCATTTGAAGTCAATCCGGCATTGCTCAGCAGGGCGCAGGTGTATGTTTTGCAATCCTTGTCTTCAGACGACCTGAAGAAGCTGATTGCCAAAGTATTGGCTTTGCCCGAATACCAAGGTTTTACGATTGAAGCAGATGCGCAGGAGCTGCTCGTCAATACTGCCGACGGCGATGCGCGCAGATTGTTGAACTTGATCGAGCAGCTTTTACGCGCTGCTAATACACGCCGTCTGAAAACCTTAACCGCCGAATTCCTTGCTGATAGTTTGGGCGCGCAAATCCGCCGTTTCGACAAAGGCGGTGAGAGTTTCTACAACCAAATCTCCGCCCTGCACAAATCCGTGCGCGGTTCGCATCCTAACGCGGCATTGTATTGGTTCTGCCGTATGCTCGACGGCGGTACTGACCCGCGCTATCTTGCCCGCCGCATTGTCCGCATGGCATGGGAAGATATCGGCTTGGCCGATCCGCGTGCTTTAACGATTGCCAATGATGCTGCCGCTACTTATGAGCGCTTAGGCTCGCCAGAAGGGGAACTCGCTTTAGCTCAAGCCGTGTTGTATCTCGCCGCAGCCGCTAAATCCAATGCAGGCTATAAGGCATACAACCAAATGCGCCGCTTCGTCAAAGAAAACGCCAGCGACGAAGTACCCGTCCACCTGCGCAACGCCCCGACCAAGTTGATGAAAGAATTGGGCTACGGACGCGAATACCGCTATGCCCATGATGAACCCAATGCCTACGCTGCTGGAGAAAGCTATATGCCCGACGGCTTGGACGAACCGGACTTCTACCAACCCGTCCCGCGCGGGCTGGAAATCAAAATCGGCGAAAAGCTGAAATGGTTGAAATCCTTGGATGAAGATGCGCTGGATGATTAAAACAGTAAATGTGTCTCAAGTTTCAGACGGCCTTTGGCCATTTTGAGCGTAATAAATTGTTTAATATTGGCATTATATCTTTAATTTCGCTATAATTTTGTCATCCTATTTTCTTGCCGAATAATCGAATACATAAAAAATTGCGGCTGCTGAACCCGATTTCCGAAACAAAATTAGAAAGCAGATAATGGACAATTTAGATCAAAGTCGTAGCCGTGCATGGCGACGACATCAAGAGCAACGCCCCAGTCATCGTGTACATGGCAAAAATCCTTTGAAATATAAACCTGAAAAAAAGTGGGATTTGATGTATCTCCGCAGCAATAAAATCAAACGTGCACAAAAACTGGGTTTTATTTATCCGTTCAGACAGCATGAATTTGATGCTGAATGGTTTGACTAACTCAAAAGATACATTTTCGATTCAATCGAGATGGTTTTCACAAGGCGGATACTTTCCGCCTTTTTTAATTTTTATGAATGCACTTTTTATTTGTAGTCGTAACCAATGGCGCAGTCCTACCGCTGAAACCGTATTTCGACGTTATCCAAATGTACAGGCACGTTCTGCAGGGACCAGCCCCAATGCGCGGCATACTGTTTCCATAGACGGCATCGCATGGGCGGATAAGATTTTCGTGATGGAACAAAAACATAAGAGCCGTCTGTTGGCACAGTTTCCCCGTGCTTTGCAATATAAGGAAATGATTGTTTTAGATATTCCTGATGATTACAGATACATGGATGAAGAGTTGATAGAAATATTGAAGGAAAGTGTCGTGCCTTATCTGTATAAATAATGAGGTTTTCCGTAAGATTATCTGAAAAAATATGATTGACTTTTAAGTGAAATTTATTTCAATACCATCATTTGCTTCACGCATCACTGACAAATAAAACGCAAATCTAAAATCAAATTGAATTTTTCAGACGGCCTTTGCTGTTTGAATATTTTTAACCTATACCATACACACACATTTCCATGAATATTTTTGAAGCCTTACTATTATTGTGCCTGCTGATTGTCATTAGCGCGTTTGTGTCCTGTTCCGAACTCGCGCTTGCCTCGGCACGTAAAATCAAATTGCAGGTCATGGCGAAAGACGGCGGCGATACGCGCGCGCTTGACGTAATCAATATGCAGCAGCAGCCAGGCAGTTTTATTACTGTCGTCCAAATCGGATTGAACGCCGTCGCCATTCTTGCCGGTATCGTCGGCGAGGCGGCAATACGTCCGTATTTTGGCAAACTTTTGGAGAACGCAGGCAGTTGGGGCAGCACAGCTGCCTCTTTGCTGACCTTCTCGCTGGTTACAGGTAGCTTTATTTTAATTGCCGACCTGATGCCCAAGCGTATGGCAATGACCCATCCCGAAGCGGTGGCGGTACGCATCGTCCGTCCGATGATGTTTTTGATTTTTATCTTAAAGCCCCTTGTCTGGATTTTTGACGGGTTGGCAAACGCAATATTCAAACTCTTCAAAATCTCAACCGTCCGTCAGGAGCAGCTGACTTCGGAAGATATTTATGCCGTTGTTGATGCAGGCGCGCAGGCTGGTGTATTGAAAGAACAAGAACACTATCTGATTGAAAACATTTTCGATATGCAGGAGCGCACGGTGACTTCCACCATGAGCACGCGCGAATATATCGCCTATTTTGACAAACATGACGACAGCGATACCGTGTTGGAAATAATGTCGGAAAAACCACACAATAAATTCTTGGTGTGCGACGGCGATTTGGAACGCGTTATCGGCTATATCGAATCGCACACGCTGCTGACTTTGTTTTTAAAAGAAAAAGACGTCCGCCTGACCGACAAGCGCGTGTTGCGTAAAGCCTTGTTCATCCCCGATACACTGTCGCTTTACGATGTCTTGGAAACCTTCAAGACTTCCGGCGAAGACTTTGCCGTAGTGGTGAACGAATACGCGCTGGTGGTCGGCGTGGTAACGCTGAAAGATGTGATGAGCATTGTGATGGGTGAGCTGGTCAATACCGAAGAAGAGCCGCAAATCATCCGCCGCACCGAAGACACCTGGCTGGTGGACGGCGCGACCCCGCTCGCCGATGTCATGCGCGCGCTGGATATTGAAGAGTTTCCCAATTCGGAAAATTATGAAACCATCGCCGGCTTTATGATGTATTCCCTGCGCAAAATCCCGAAGCGTACGGATTTTCTGGTTTATGCCGGTTATAAGTTTGAAATCATCGATACTGAAAATTTGAAAATCGACCAACTTTTGGTTTCCAAACAAGGAAATATGGTGGGGAAAATGTAACAAGTAGCTGGGAACACTTGAAAAGAAAATTAAAAAATAAATAAAAAGGAAAAAATATTATGACGACAACTGAACCTCAAAAATACGCCCGCAGCCTGCACGCGCCCATCAGCCTCGGCACGACTTCAGACGACCGCTTTATGCCGCGCGGCTTTCTTTCATATTT
>NZ_JBQCWY010000230.1:0-4307 GCF_051956955.1 Neisseria sp. P0021.S005
GTTCTTCTTCGACGTTTTCTTCTTCGATGCTGTCGTTGTGCGGCAGGATGCCCTCTTCGCAGCCGACGAGGAAAACGTAGGGGTATTCCAAGCCTTTGGAGGCGTGTAGGGTCGAGAGTTTGACGGCATCGACTTCTTCTTCGCTTTTGCCTTCCAAGAGCGTCATTAGGGCGACGGTTTGGGCAAGTTCGATGATGTTTTTGCCGTCTTGTTCGCCTTTGCGCTCCAACCAGCCGGTCAGGTCGCTCACGTTGCGCCATTTGATTTCGCCAGCTTTACCCTCTTCACTGGCAAGCAGGTGGTTTTCGTAGTCGATTTCTTTGAGCAGGCCGTTGATGAGTTCGCCTGCTTCGCTGGTTTCGGCTTTGGTGCGGTAGTTTTCAATCATATCCATGAAGGCTTGCAGGTGTTGGCGGTTGGTATGGTTCAATAGGGCAAGCGCTTCTTCGGTTTGCGCGGCTTCATATAGGCTGCATTCGTGTTCGTGCGCGTAGGTGTTGAGCTTGCCCAATGTAACGTCGCCGATGCCGCGTTTAGGCGTGGTCACGGCGCGCAGGAAGGCGGGATCGTCGTTGGGGTTGGCAAGCAGGCGCAAATAGGACAAAACGTCTTTGATTTCGGCTTTGTCGAAAAAGCTTTGTCCTCCGGAGAGTTGGTAGGGAACACGCGCGCTGCGCAAGGATTCTTCAAAAATCCGCGCCTGATGGTTGCCGCGGTATAACACGGCGAAATCGGCGTATTGGGTTTTGTCGCCGCCGACCAGCTTCTGTTTGACGATTTGGCTGACGACCCAGTCGGCTTCGTGCTGCTCGCTTTGGCAGGCAACGACTTTGACGATTTCGCCTTCGCCGAACTGCGACCAAAGTTTTTTGGTAAAGAGTTTGGGGTTGTTTTCGATGACTTTGTTGGCGATTTTGAGAATCCGCGCGGTGGAGCGGTAGTTTTGCTCCAGCTTGATGACCTTCATCTGCGGATAGTCTTCCTGCATTTTACGCAGGTTTTCCATGTTTGCGCCGCGCCATGCGTAGATGGACTGGTCGTCGTCGCCGACGGCGGTAAACATGCCTTCCGCGCCGGTCAAGAGCTTCATCAGGGTAAATTGGCAGGTGTTGGTGTCCTGGCATTCGTCAACCAGCAGATAACGCAGCCGCCGCTGCCATTTGTTGCGCACTTCGCTGTTTTGCTGCAAGAGTACGGCTGGTAGGCGGATTAAGTCGTCGAAGTCCACTGCCTGATAGCTTTGCAGGGTTTCCTGATAACTCGCATAGACGTGCGCTGTTTGTTGTTCCCACACATTAGCGGCCGTCTGAACTACTTCTTCAGGCGTTTTTAAATCGTTTTTCCAAAGGGAAATTTGATGTTGCGCTTTGAATATGGCTTCTTTGCCCGTACCGCCCAAAAGCTCGCCGATTATTTTGGCGCTGTCGGTAGAGTCGAGGATGGAAAAGTTTTTTTTGTAACCGATTTGATCGGCTTCTTCGCGCAAAATCTTCATACCCAAAGAGTGGAAGGTGCAAATCGTCAGCCCGCGCGTTTGCGACTTAGGCAACATTTTGGAGACGCGCTCCTGCATTTCCGTAGCTGCTTTATTGGTAAAGGTAATCGCGGCGACGGTATGCGGCAGATAGCCGACATTGACAATCAAATGCTTGATTTTTTGCGTAATCACACCGGTTTTTCCGCTGCCTGCACCGGCAAGGACGAGCAGGGGGCCGCCTAGATATTTGACCGCGGCTTGCTGTTGGGGGTTGAGTTTCATTGAAGGGGAAGACGGGTAATGTGGGGAGCAATTATACAACAAGGCCGTCTGAAATTTTCAGACGGCCTTGGGCGTTTTTTAGAGTAAACCTTATGCAAAATATTTCAATTTGCCTTTGAAGTCTTCCAGCTTCTCATAGCCTTTTTGCACCATGATGGCTTTTAATTCAAGGGAAACCCGTTCAAAAATGTCTACGCCTTGCTGGTGTAGCGCCGTGCCGATCTGCACCATGCTTGCGCCGCACAAGATGTGTTCAAACGCATCACGGCCGCTGTAAACGCCGCCCGTTCCGATAACTTGGATAGACGGATCTAGTCTTTGATAGAACGCGTGGACATTGGCGAGCGCAGTCGGTTTGATGTATTGGCCGCCTATGCCGCCGAAGCCGTTTTTCGGGCGGATCACGACGGATTCGTCTTCGATATACATGCCGTTGCCGATGGAGTTGACACAGTTGACGAATTTTAGGGGATAGCGGTTGAACACTTTCGCCGCTTGATCGAAATGGGCAATATCGAAATACGGCGGCAATTTGATGCCCAAGGGCTTGTCGAAGTAGGTAAAGGCATTATCCAAAATCATCTCGGTGGTTTCAAAGTCGTAGGCAATTTGCGGTTTGCCGGCGACGTTTGGGCAGGATAGGTTGAGTTCGGTAATACCGTTAAACCCGCTATTTTGCACCTTTTCCAACAGGATATGTGTTTCGCCGGGCGACAGGCCGACCAGTGATAGGAAAAATGTCCGTTCCGGCTGAGACTCTTGAAGGGTAAGCAGGTAATCCAGATAGTAATCGATGCCTTGATTCGGCAAGCCCATCGAATTGATGCTGCCGAGAGGGACGTCCCGATAACGCGGCTCGGGGTTGCCTTGACGAGGGGTAAGCGTTGCGGTCTTGGTAATGAAAGTGCCTGCCGAAGACTGTCTGACTGCTTCTAATTCCTCAACAGTCATGCATGACACACCGGCCGCGTTCATCAGGCAGTTGTCAAAAGAAAAACCGGCGATTTGGGTTTTCAACGATACCATCTCCTGCTCCTTTTCTTCGCAAAATCAAATTGTTTGCCAAGCGTAACACGAAGAGGCGGCACGATTTTTAACAAACATCAAATGACAAAGCATGTAGGCGGATGTTGTTTTCAATATTGAAAAAGGCCGTCTGAAAAACTCAAACAGTCTCTCAGACGGCCTTCGCTAAGCTGTCGGCTGATTTGGCTATTGGGTTTTGAAAATCAGGCCAACCATTCGTTCAAAGCCGCTTTAAAACGTTTCAAGCCTTCGGCCATGTCTTCATCGTTCAGCAGAAGGCTGGGGGCGAAACGCACCACATTGGCTCCGGCAACCAGTACCATCAGGCCGTGTTTTAAAGCAGCGGCGGTAATTTCCGATGCCTTGCCTTCGTATTTGTCTGCCAATACGCAGCCGAGCAGCAAACCCATGCCGCGGACTTCTTTAAATACGCCGGTCTTTTCGCCTATTTCACGCAAGGTCGTCTGAAGTTTTTGGCCTTGTTGCTCAACGTGTGCCAATGTTTCGGGCGCATTGATGATGTCAAACGCACGGCTGCCGACCGCGCATGCCATCGGATTGCCGCCAAAGGTTGAACCATGTGTTCCAGGGCCGAAGGTTGGGGCGATTTTATCGGTGGTCAGTATCGCGCCAATCGGGAAACCGCAACCCAAGGCTTTGGCGGAGCTGATGATGTCGGGTGTGATGCCGTAATGCTCGTAGGCAAACAGTTTGCCCGTATGGCCCATGCCGGTTTGCACTTCGTCCAAAATCAGCAAGGCACCGTGTTTGTCGCACAAACGGCGTGCGGCTTGCAGATATTCTTGAGTGGCAGGCAGGATGCCGCTTTCGCCTTGAATCGGTTCGATAATCACGGCGCAGGTTTTGTCGCTGACGGCGGCTTCCAATGCGGCAATATCATTAAATGGAACATGGGTAATATCTGACGGCAGCGGCGCGTAGTCTTTGCTGTATTTGGGCTGGCCGCCGACGGAAACGGTAAACAGGGTGCGGCCGTGGAAGCTGTTGAGGCAGGAGATGATTTCGGTTTTGTGTTCGCCAAAATAATCGCGTCCGTATTTGCGCGCCAATTTCAACGCGGCTTCATTGGCCTCTGCGCCGGAGTTGCAGAAAAACACTTTGTCGGCAAAGGTGTTTTCGACCAGTTTTTTGGCCAATTCTTGTGCCGGTTGGGTGGTATAGATATTAGAAATGTGCCAGAGTTTTTGCGATTGTTCGGCCAAGGCCGCGACCAAATCGGGATGGCAATGCCCCAGCGCGTTCACAGCAATGCCGCCTGACAGGTCAATGTATTCTCGTCCTTCGGTATCCCAAACCCGGCTGCCGAGCGCGCGTTCCGGAATCATGGGGGCGAATGAGAAATTGGGCGTCAGGTAGTTTTGCATGTTCTTTTCCTTTTGATATTGTCAACAATTTCTTCAATTATGCGCTTATTGATTGAGAGATTCAATATGGCAATCAGGCCGTCTGAAAACTGGCTTTCAGACGGCCTGATGCTTATTTATGCTTGATTTCCCAGCAT
>NZ_JBQCWY010000231.1:0-4300 GCF_051956955.1 Neisseria sp. P0021.S005
GGGAAGCGGTCGATGTGTTTGACGATCATGGCTTGGACGGTTTGCTGAAAGAAGGTGGTCATGGAAAATCCCCTAAATGTCTTAGTAGGAATTTAGGGGATTTTGGGGAATTTTGCAAAGGTCTCAGGCCGTCTGAAATCGGGTTTTCAGACGGCCTGAGTTAATGCAACAGTTTATTTTTGCCAATAGGTTTTGACGTTGACGAATTCGTACAGCCCGAATTCTGATAGCTCGCGTCCATAACCTGAAGCTTTGACGCCACCAAAAGGTAGGCGCAGATCGCTGCTGGTGTGGCGGTTGATAAAGACAGAGCCTGCTTGAATTTTTTCGGCGTATTGCCATGCATTTGCCGTGTCGGCTGTGTAGATACAGGCGCCGAGGCCGAAAGGTGTGTCGTTGGCAAGTGCGACGGCGTGATCCGGATTGTTGGCGCGTAAAATCATGGCAACTGGGCCGAAGACTTCTTCGTGCCAAACGCGGCAGTTCGGGTTGATTTGATCCAATACCGTGGCAGGGTAAAACCAGCTTTCTCCCTCAGGGATATAACCGCCGCTCAAGCACTGCGCGCCATGTGCAACCGCATCTTGAACCTGCTCGTGTACGGTTTGACGCAGGTCTTCGCGGTGAAGCGGGGCAAGGGTAGTGTTCGGGTCTTTGGGATTGCCGGTTTGCAGTTTGGCGCATTCGGCAAGGAAGAGCGGGATAAATTGTTCGGCAATATCTTGGGTAACAACGATGCGCTTGGCGGCATTGCAGGATTGTCCGGCATCGCGAAAGCGCGAATAGCAGGCATCGATGACTGCACGTTGCAGATCGGCATCAGGCAGGATAATAAACGGATTGCTGCCGCCCAGTTCAAGGACGGTTTTTTTCAGATGTCTGCCCGCATGGGCGGCCAGCAAGCGACCGGTATGGGTCGAACCGGTAAATGCCATGGCATCGGTATCTTCAATGGCTTTAAGCGTGTCTTCATGGTTTAACCATGCGCCGATAAGCGGCAAACCTTTGGGGACGAGGTTGAAGAGTGTTTCGCTGACGCGGGCGACACTGGGCGCAGGTTTGACCGCGCAGGCATTGCCGGCACAGAGGGCAGGGATGGCAAATCGTAAAATCTGCCAAACAGGGTAGTTCCACGGCATGACTGCCAAAACAACGCCCAAAGGCTCGAAGCGGACTTGGCTGAGGCTGGCTTGAGTGGCGATGGTTTTATGGGCAAGCAGTTCGGGGGTAAGGCGGACGTAATAGCGGATAAGCTCGATGGATTTGCTGATTTCGGCACGGCATTCGTGCAGGCAGCGTCCGACTTCTTCGCAGACCATTTCAGCAAGGCGTTCTTGGTTTTGGGTAAGGCTGTCGGCAAATTGTTGTAAGAGGGCAGTGCGCTCGATAATGCTTGATTGTGCGAAGGTTTGCTGAAGGGTTTGGAGGCGGTTTAATTCGTCGGTGAACTCGGTATAGCTTTGCGCCGGTCTGCGGTAAATGGTTTCTCCGGTGAAAACGTGGGTGCTGTGAAACATGGTTGACTCCTTTGTTTTTATGTTTTTATGAGGCCGTCTGAAAATGTTTCAGACGGCCTTTTATTGTGATGATTGTACTTCAAGCGACCAGTTGGGGGAAAATGGATTTTAAGCCGGCAACAATAATCTCTACGGAAATGGCGGCAAGCATCATGCCCATGATGCGGTTGAGGATGGTCAGGCCGGTAGTGCCCAAGCGTTTGCTGATGCGTCCGGCCACGACCAGAATGAAATAGCAAATCAGGCTGACCAAAAAGCCGGAGATGATAATTAGGGCAATATCGCTGTAATTTTTGGCGGCAGAGGAGTAAATGATGACGGTAGAAATACCGCCGGGACCGATGGTAATCGGAATGGCAATGGGTACGACGGCAATGGCTTTTTCATTGCGGCGGATTTGTTGCTCATGGTGATGCTCTTCTGAATTGGGGTCGATTTTGGGCTTGGCAGGATTATTGTTGCCGTTCATTAAGGAGATGGCAATCAGCAAAACCAGAATACCGCCGCCGACTTGGAAAGAGCCCACGCTGATACCAAGTACTTTCAACAAGATACCGCCACTCAGTGCAAAGACGATGATTACGATGAAAACGGCCAATGCGGCAGTACGCGCGATTCTGCGCTTTTCTTTGGTGCTGTGGTTTTGTGTCAGATCAAGATAGATTGAGAGCGCGCTGAAAGGATTAATCAGCACGAGAAATGCCACAAGCAGCTTGCCGATTTCTACACCCAGTTCCATATTATTCCTCGCTTTCAGTTAGGTCATCGTTATCCGCATTACGGCGGCGGAGGTTTTTGTGTTCGTTGGCAATACCCATCAGCAGGGCGAGCACCACCATGATGGAAAGTGTAGCCGTACCGCCGTAGCTGACCAAGGGGAGGGGGACACCTACGACGGGCAAAATACCGCTGACCATGCCCATGTTTACAAAGGCGTAGCAGAAAAAAGTCATGGTCAACGCGCCTGCCAAAGTACGACTGTAAAGGGATTGCGCTTGTGCGGCAATCCACAATCCGCGTGCCAGAATGATGAGGTAAACCAGCAGTAAAAGGATATTGCCAATCAGGCCGAATTCTTCGCCGAATACTGCGAGAATAAAGTCAGTCGTTGATTCGGGAATATAGTCTAAATGGGTTTGCGTACCGTTGAGCCAGCCTTTACCCCATACGCCGCCCGAGCCGATGGCAATCATGGATTGGATGATGTGGTAGCCTGCGCCTAACGGGTCTTTGGTTGGGTCGAGCAGAGTGAGGACGCGGGTTTTCTGGTAGTCGTGCATGCCGTAATTCCACAAGAGCGGCAAAGCGGCCACAAAGGCAATAATGGCGGAAAAAATAGCCTTCCAAGGCAATCCGGCAAAGAAGATGACAAAAATACCCGAAGCCATAATCAGTGCTGCCGTACCCAGATCTGGCTGCTTCAATATCAGGGCAACAGGAACAAGAATCAGAACGAGGGCAACAATATAATGTACCCATTTCAGACGGCCTTCATAGCGTTGGAAATACCACGCGACAGTCATGGGAATACCGATTTTCATGATTTCGGAAGGTTGGATACGGGTAAAGCCGAGGCTCAGCCAACGTGTCGAACCGTTGACGGTAACGCCGGCAACTTCGACGCCAATCAGCAGTAATACGCCGACAATGTAAACAGGTAGGGCAACTTTGGCAGCCATTTGCGGCTTGAATACGGCGATAATCCATAAAAGGACAAAGCCCAAAACGGTATGGATGGTTTTGTTTTCCAATTGGCCGAACTCTTGCCCGTCTGCAGAATAGAGCAGGAACAGGCTCATGATGTAGATGGCGAGCATGGCAAAAAACAGCCAAGGGTCAATCGGGGCCGCAATGGTGGATTTGAAATTTTTCCACACTGATGTGTTATTCATGATGAACCTCCGGCTGTGAGGCAGGGCTTGTCGGCGTCAGTCCGTAGGCAGATTGGAAAATGCTGGTAATAGGCTGATGCTTGTCCGTTGTTTCAGTTTTGGCTAAATCTGACTCAAGGCCGTCTGAAAACTGTTGCGGCTTGACGTGAAGCATATAAAAATCAGTCATTTCACGGGCCAATGGCGCGGCATACGCACCCCAGCCGCCGTTTTCCAAAATAACGGCAATGGCAATTTCAGGTTTTTCCAATGGCGCAAACGAGATAAACCATGCGTGGTCGCGGTGTTGTTCGCGCAGGGCTGCGGCATTGTAGCGGCCGCCTTGTTTAATTTGTACGACTTGGGCTGTACCGGTTTTACCGCCCATCGTATAGGCGAGTCCGCCACCGATACGGTGCGCCGTACCACCCGGTTTCAATACCTTTTCCATTGAGCGTTTGACGTATTCGAAGTTATCGGCTTTGAACGGAATTTGACGCTCAGGATTGGGGTTGATACGGGTAATTTTGCGCGCGCCGAAATCCAATACTTCTTTGACCAAATGCGGCTGATAAACGACACCGTTATTGGCCAGAGATGCTGTCGCATGTGCCATTTGCAAAGGCGTGTAGGCGTTGTAGCCTTGGCCGATACTGACGGAAACCATCTCGCCGGCGCGCCATTCTTTGGCAGTCGGGTCGGAAGATTTGGCAAAGCGTTTGGCTTTCCATTCGCGGCTGGGCAAAACGCCTGTGTATTCGCTGGGCAGGTCAATGCCGGTTTTCTGGCCGAAACCGAATTGCGCCAGATACGGAGAGGCTTTATCGATACCCATTTCGTAACCCAAACGGTAGAAGAAGGTATCTGAGGATACTTGAATGGCTTTGCTCAAGTTGGCCGAGCCGTGACCGC
>NZ_JBQCWY010000232.1:0-4285 GCF_051956955.1 Neisseria sp. P0021.S005
GTCAGCATACTGTTATCACTCAAATCCGTATCGATCACGCCATAAACCATGTCTTTCTTGTTCCATACACCCTCTTTAAAAGAACGGTGGTCCTCATGAACACCAACCAGCCTACCGCGTACCGTATGTTCATTATTCAAGCTTCCAGATACATCCAAAGCCAAACGCTTGCTGCCCCTATGGTCAGTGCTGATTTCACCTGTATGCTTAAACAGAGCTGTTGGCCGCTTACGGATTAAATTAATGGTTCCACCCGGTTCGGAATTGGATTGAGTAAGACCGGTTGCACCTCTAACAACCTCAATGTGATCATAAACAGCAAGGTCTGTGCTCGGTGAGACATCGATTTTTGCCGTATAGCCCGAACGTCCAGACACATTCGTGGTAATACCGTCTTCACCAATCTGATCAACATAGAAACCACGAGACAAAAAACGAGTTTGTAGACCCGAATCCCGAACCACGTTGATTCCCGTAGTGTTTTTCATTGCCTCTTCTAAAGAATATATTGCTTTATCATCTAGCTGCCGACGCGTCATTACGCTCACCGACTGCGGCGTATCCTTACCTGAAATACGCAAGCCAGTCGCCGTTGCCATCGTTCCGATTGTATAAGACTGACTGCGCTCGGTATTCCTTTGTGCCTGCCGTTTGCCACTGACCTTGACCGTATCCATGTCTACATGTTCCACTTCTTGATGTCCCGTATCTGCAAAAACAGTTTGGCAAGGCAGCACTAATAACAAACAAATTGTTTTCATTTGAAAATCAGGTTTCACAACTATTTCCTTAATTAATAGAATCTATTTATCTGCTAGATAAAAATTACAATTTATTGATTTTAAATGGTATATAACCTATAAAATTTAAAATTAGATCGTAATGATAAACGATATCATTATATACTTATTGCATTAATATATGAACTTTTTGTTATAGATTTTTTCTTATGTCCTGATTTTTAGATAAAAAAAGGCCGTCTGAACGCAATGTTTCAGACGGCCTCAATTTAGGTATAACGCGATTAAGCGTTAGCTTCCTGTTGTTGTTGGTAGATTGCTTCGAAGTTGATCGGAGCGAGTAATACAGGTGGGAAGCCGGCGCGGGTTACGCTGTTGGAAATGGCTTCGCGTGCGTAAGGGAACAGGATGTTTGGACAAGCAACGCCCAGCAGCAGTTGTACGTCTTCTTCAGGAATGTTTTCCAGACGGAAGATGCCGCTTTGGGTAACTTCGTTCAAGAACATGGTGCGCTCTTCGTTCAGTTTGGCAGTCACGGTAACGGTAACGTCAACGCTGTAGAAGCCGTCTTCCAGTTTGGTGTTGCCGGTAGAAACGCGCATATCGACTTCAGGCTCGCCTTGTTCCAAGAAGATTTGTGGTGCATGAGGCACTTCCAAAGACAAGTCTTTTACATACAGACGCTCAACGCTGAATACGGGTTGCAATTCTTCGCTCATTTTATTTTCCTAAGTTAAGGGTTAAGGATTCAGTAATTCGTCCAACTTGCCTTCCTGCTGCAAGCGGTACAAATCGGTAAAGCCACCGACATGGGTGTCGCCGATAAAAATCTGCGGCACGCTGCGCTGGCCGGAAAGCTGCTGCATTTCGGCAAAAACTTCCGGATTGCCGTCGATGCGGATTTCGTTGATTTCTTTCACACCCACCGCCTGCAACAGCCTTTTCGCCATGGTGCAGTACGGGCAATATGGACCGGTATAAACAGTAACGGTTTGCATGATTTCTTCCAAAATACCAATGTTCATGACTATATGGGCATAGGTGTGATTTTACAAGTGTTCCCGCCGTACGGTTGTAAAAAACATTCAGACGGCCTCTTGGCCATAAACATTTGTGCAGATGCGGAAAAACCATAATTAAAGTATGATAAGCGCTTTCGCAGAATGACTTTTGCCATTTGTTTTTTGGAGAAGAACACATCGCAAAAGTTTTTCTATTCAAAATCAGGTATCCCCATGCTTTCAGGAATTCCCATCCCCAAGGACGCCGTGCGTCCGTCCGAAACCGTCCTCGTCAACATCACGCCGCAAGAAACGCGTGTGGCTGTTTTGGAAGAGAACAATATCTGCGAGCTGCACATCGAGCGCAACAGCGGCCATAGCTTGGTTGGCAATATTTATTTGGGCGTCGTCAAACGCGTTCTTCCCGGCATGCAAAGCGCGTTCATCGATATCGGCTTGGAACGTGCCGCGTTTCTGCATATCGTCGACGTCCTTGAACAACGCCGTAATCCGGACGAAACCCAACGCATCGAACATATGCTCTTTGAAGGCCAGTCCGTCTTGGTTCAGGTCATTAAAGACCCCATCAACACCAAAGGCGCGCGCCTTTCCACCCAAATCTCACTGGCCGGCCGTTTCCTCGTCCATCTTCCGCAAGAAGACCACATCGGCATTTCCCAACGCATTGAAGACGATGCCGAACGCAGCAGTTTGAGGGAGCGCCTCAACAACCTGCTGCCCGAAAACGCCTGCCACGGCTACATCATCCGTACCAACGCCGAAAACGCTTCCGATGACCAACTGCAATCAGACATCAACTATCTGACCAAAGTGTGGGAACACATTCAAAAACAGGCGAAAATCCAGCCGCCCGAAACCCTGCTCTATCAAGATTTGCCTTTGAGCCTGCGCGTTTTGCGCGATATGTTCAGCCTCGATACGCACAAAATCCTGGTCGATTCCACTGAAAACCACCGCCGCATGACCCAGTTTGCCGAACAATACGTTCAAGGTGCATTGGGCAGAATCGAGCTGTTCAAAGGCGAACGCCCCCTATTTGAAACCCATAACATCGAGCAGGAAATCGCCCGAGCCCTGCAACCGCGCGTCAACCTCAACTTCGGCAGCTACCTCATCATCGAGTCCACCGAAGCCATGACCACCATCGATGTCAACACAGGCGGCTTTGTCGGCGCGCGCAATTTTGATGAAACCATCTTCCGCACCAACCTCGAAGCCTGCCACACCATCGCCCGCGAACTTCGCCTGCGCAATCTCGGCGGCATCATCATCATCGACTTCATCGATATGGCGCAGGAAGTCCACCGCGAAGCCGTCCTGCAAGAGCTTGCCAAAGCCCTGAGTTTTGACCGCACCCGCGTCACCCTCAACGGTTTTACCAGTCTGGGCCTTGTCGAACTGACCCGCAAACGTTCGCGTGAAAACTTAAGCCAAATCCTCTGCGAACCCTGCCCTTCCTGCCAAGGCCGGGGCCGTCTGAAAACGCCGCAAACCGTGTGCTACGAAATCCAACGCGAAATCGTCCGCGAAGCGCGCCGCTACGATGTCCAAGCCTTCCGCATTTTGGCCGCTCCGAATGTCATCGACTTGTTCCTAGACGAAGAATCACAATCGCTGGCGATGTTGATAGACTTTATCGGCAAACCGATTTCGCTGGCAGTCGAAACCGCCTACACGCAGGAACAATACGATATTGTGTTGCTCTAAAGATAAAAGGCCGTCTGAAAACTTTTCAGACGGCCTTCTTTTTTGAGCAAATAAAGATTACGGTTTCACTACTTTACCGTTGATTTTGACGGAAGTCAGTTTCAAGTTGTAGGTTTTGCCGTCATCGGTATAACTGATTTGCGCAGGGATATTGTCGATATCGGAAGCAAACGAGTAAGTCACGGTATCGTCGCCACGGCGGACGCGATATTTGCTCACAGGCGTTGTACCGCCGTTCAGCTTATAGCTTTCGCTGCCGATTTTGTTCATGCTGCCGACGGTGTACAGTTTTTTACCGTTGGTAATTTTCAAACCTGACGGCAGGCGCACGTCATTGGCGGCCAGTTGCCATGCCAAAGTGAACAAGTCCATGGCTGGGCCGGATTTTTCAGTTTTCAAATCACCTGCTTTGCCGTAAGTGATGTTGCCACCGGAGAATTTGGCCTCGGCATACACTTTGCCGCCGCGTACATCTTTGTAGTAAGACGGATTCAAGGTCGTGCCGTTGATGCTGCCGCCGGATTCAAAGCGGATATTGTAAAGCGGTACTTTGATGGTAGAAACGATTTTGTATTGGTTGCCGCTGCGTGTGAAGGTCATGGTCGCAGGAATACCGTAGCTGCCTGAGTATTGCAAAACGGCAGATTGCGGCAATTCAGCGGCTTGCGCGCCGATGGAGGCTGTAAGTAGGGAAAGTGTCAGCAGGGTTGTTTTAATCGGATTCATGATGTTTTCCTTGTGTGTATCGTGTTTTAATTAAGCCAACAGGCTTTGACCGGCGGCATTGCGTTGTGCATTCAAAACGCGGTTGCCTTC
>NZ_JBQCWY010000233.1:0-4283 GCF_051956955.1 Neisseria sp. P0021.S005
AAATGGCGTGTTGTCGCTTTCAATAAATTCACTGAAAAAGAATTGGCAGATAAAAACGCCTATTTGGATTTCAGCAAAATGCCTAAGGCTTATGGCAATATGGGTTGCAACGGTATGATGTTTCAAGCGAATGTAATCGGAGCGGACAAAATTGATTTTGGCCATATTGCGGTAAGTATGATGCTGTGTGAAGACATGAAGCTGGAAGATGCGTTTTTGCGTAAACAAAGCGTGTGGAACTATCGTTTTGATGGTAACGATTTGATTTTGGAACAAAAAGGCATCAATATCCGTTTGCGCCGTGAATAATCTTAAAGGCCGTCTGAAAATAAATATTTCAGACGGCCTTTTGAATCTTTATAATAAGCCCTATTTGAAACTGATACCGAATATCAAGGAAACCTATTATGGCAGCTTCTCCAGAAGCCAAGTTTACAGAAGAAAAAGTCTTGTGGATCAAACACTATACGCCCAAGCTGATGACTTTTGCCATCAGCCGCCCTGAGTCCTACCGTTTTTCGGCAGGGCAGTTTTCGCGCCTTGGTTTCCGTGACGGCGAGGGCTTTATTTGGCGCGCGTATTCTGTCGTGTCTGCCGAATACGCCGATACGCTTGAGTATTTCGCAGTATTAATCGAAGGCGGCCCGATGTCGGCGCGTTTTGCTGCGATGAAAGAGGGCGATACTATTTTGCTGGATAAAACGGCTACCGGTTTCCTCTTGCCCGAGCGTTTCCCCGACGGCAAAGATTTGGTTATGCTCTGCACGGGTTCAGGCATTGCGCCTTTCCTCTCTATTATTGAGCAGCCTGAAATTTGGCAGCGTTTCGACCGTTTGGTTTTGGCGCATTCCGTCTCTTACGCCGACGAGTTGATTTTCAACCAGCGCCTTGCCGATTTGAAAGAGCATCCGCTGATTGAAGAATATTTCCATAAATTCACTTTTGTTCCGGTCACCACGCGTGAGGAAACGGAAGGCGCATTGAGTGGCAAACGGATTCCCGAATTGCTGAAGAATGGCGGCTTGGAAGAAAAAGTCGGCTTCAAGTTCACCAAGGCCGATACGCGCTTTATGGTCTGTGGCAATCCGGCAATGGTCAAAGACACTTTCCAAGCCTTGATGGATTTGGGCTACGCTATGCACCGCAACCGCATCCCCGGCGAAATCATGATGGAAAATGGTTTTTAACAGATAAATGGTCAAAGGCCGTCTGAAAGTTTCAGACGGCCTTCAATATTAAATATAAACAGAAAATCAGAGAAAATATGAATATCAAACAATTTATCCAAGCCCTGCCCAAAGCCGAGTTGCACGTTCATATCGAAGGGACGTTTGAGCCGGGGCTGATGTTTGAAATCGCCAAGCGCAACCATATAGCAATTCCTTATGAAAATGTCGATGCGGTACGGCAGGCTTATGATTTTCACAATCTGCAGTCGTTTTTGGATATTTATTATGCCGGTGCCGGCGTATTGTTGCACGAGGCGGATTTTTACGATTTGACCCGCGCGTATCTTGAGCGTTGCCGTGAAGACAATGTCGTGCATACGGAAATATTTTTCGATCCGCAAACCCATATTGCGCGGGGTGTGGCGTTTGAAACCGTGATTAACGGCATTGTCCGCGCCTGTCATGAAGCCGGACAGCAATGGGGAATAAGCACGCGTTTGATTATGTGTTTCCTGCGTCATTTGTCGGAAGAAAGCGCATTTGAAACCTTAAATCAGGCTTTGCCTTATAAGGAACACATCATTGGCGTAGGCTTGGATTCGAGCGAGCAGGGGCATCCGCCGTCCAAGTTCGAGCGCGTGTTTGCGCAGGCGCGGGCGGAGGGTTTGTTGACGGTGGCACATGCCGGAGAAGAAGGCCCGCCGGAATATGTTTATGAGGCTTTGGACTTGCTGCATATCCGCCGTATCGATCATGGCGTACGGGCGGAAGAAGATGAGGCCTTGATGGCGCGTTTGATTAAAGAACAAATGCCGTTGACCGTTTGCCCGTTGAGCAATTTGAAATTAAAAGTGTTCCCTGAAATGGCGAAACACAATTTGCGCCGTATGTTGCAACGCGGCGTCTTGGTAACCGTCAATTCCGATGATCCGGCATATTTCGGCGGCTATATGAACCGCAATTTTGAAGCGCTTGCCGAGGCTTTGGATTTGAGTGCGGAAGAAATCAAAACCTTGTGCGCCAATTCGTTCCGCGCTTCGTTTTTGAGCGAGGCGGAAAAGGAAGAATGGATACGGAAGATTGAAGGTTTTGATGCTGAATAACGATAAAAGGCCGTCTGAAAAAGTTTTAGACGGCCTTTTATGTCGGCGACGGGCTTATTCGCCTACGGTTTTTTGTATCAGTTTTTCGGCGTTTGCCAAAGTGTTTGCCACTTCGTCAAAACCGATGCGGCTGCCGGCGATGAGGGCGCGCGTATCGGTATAGGCGGCGCGTACTTTGCCGTCCGTTTCGGTAACGAGGACGCGCAGGGGCAGTTGCAGGGCGAAGGCGGGGTCTTTGACCATCAGCGGCGTGCCGGCTTTGGGCGTGCCGAAGACGATGACTTTTGCCGGCTGCATCGTTAAGCCGTTTCGGCGGGCGGCTTCCTGATGGTCAATGACGGCAAAAATGTCCATTCCTTTGCTTTTTATGGCGGTTTCAAGGCGGCTGACGGTTTCGTCAAAGCTGTATTTTGAGGTGAGGGTATGCGTGGTCATAGCGGTTTCGTTTTGGGTGGACGGTTCGCCGGTAGGATGTGCCGAAGCGGTTGAAATGCAGAGTGCGGATGCGGCAATCAGGGGGAGTATGTGTTTCATCGTATTTCCTTATTGGTTTGTTTATCAGGCTTCGGACGGGGCGGCACGCGCCGCGCCTGATGTTGCGCCGCGTGCCGGAGTGCCGTATGCCGTCTGAAAGCCTGTCCTTTCAGACGGCATTATGATGGCGGTTAATAGTCGACTTTGATTTTGGGTGTTTCCTGCGCGGCTTTGTATTCTTCTTCCAATTCAAAGCGCAGCGGATACAAATTCAATTTTTCCATTAGCAGGCGGTCGCCGTCTTCGTCCGGATTGCCCGTAGTCAGCAGCTTGTCGCCGTAGAAAATCGAGTTTGCGCCAGCCATGAAACACATGGCCTGCATGGATTCCGGCATATTGCTGCGGCCTGCGGACAGGCGGACGTAGCTCTCGGGCATGGTAATGCGCGCCACAGCGATGGTGCGGACAAATTCTGTCCAGTCCAAATCTTCGGCATCGGCCAGCGGCGTGCCTTCCACTTTGACCAACTGGTTGATCGGCACGCTTTCGGGTTGCGGGTCGAGGTTGGCAAGGCTGGCAATCAGGCCTGCGCGTTCGGCGCGGGTTTCGTTCATGCCGACGATGCCGCCGCAGCAGACTTTCAAACCGGCATTGCGGACTTTGCCCAAAGTATCCATGCGGTCTTCGTGTTTGCGGGTGTGGATGATGTCGTTGTAGCGTTCAGGGTCGGTGTCGAGGTTGTGGTTGTAGTAGTCCAGACCGGCTTTTTTGAAGTCTTCAGCCATGCCGTCTTCGAGCATGCCGAAGGTGCCGCACACTTCCATGCCCAAGCCTTTCACCGCGCTGATGATTTCGGAAACGACAGCCACGTCTTTGGGTTTGGGGCCGCGCCATGCCGCGCCCATGCAGAAACGGCTGGCGCCGCGAGATTGGGCAATTTTGGCTTTTTCGACGATTTCGTCCACATCCATCATTTGCTCTTTGCCCAGATTGGTGTTGTGGTGTGCCGATTGCGGGCAGTAGGCGCAGTCTTCGGGGCAGCCGCCGGTTTTGATGGAGAGCAGGGTGGAAAGCTGGATTTCGCGCGGGTTGAAGTTTTGGCGGTGGATTTCGGCGGCTTGGAAAACGAGGTCGAGGAAAGGCAGTCCGAATAAAGCCTCGACATCGCATTTTTTCCAATAACGCGCAGTCGGATGCGGCTTGCGCTCGGTTTGACGGCGCAAGGCTACGGGAGATACGGTCATAGTGTGTTCTTTCGTGTTTACAGCGACGCAGTGTCGCTGACGGCTTGACTGCCGGCGCAATGACGGCAGCAGCAGGTTTGAAATCAATATAAAAGGCCGTCTGAAACGGCGCAGCAAGTGTAACGCTTTTGATAATGTAGAGCAAATGTTTCAGACGGCCTGAAATATGGTTTGCCCGGGTTTGCTATAATCGCATTTTTAATTTTTCCGTTTTCTTATGAACGCGCCCAAAGCCTTCGCCGTACTCGGCCCGACCGCCGGCGGTAAAACCGCACTGGCCTTAAATATTGCCC
>NZ_JBQCWY010000234.1:0-4280 GCF_051956955.1 Neisseria sp. P0021.S005
TCCATGTCTTTGGCAGGGCTGTTGGCGATGGTTTCGCTGATTTTGGAGCTGACTTCTTCAAAAAGTTGTTTGCCGAACATAATCCGTATCCTTTATTCAGAATGTATATAGAAATTCAAGTGGCTATTGTATAAGGAAAAAGGCCGTCTGAAAACGGGAATTTTGAGACGGCCTTTGCTTTCTATCGTAAATATTCCGTGTATTTTAACGTTCAACACGGGCTTCAAAAATAGGCATCAGCCACGCGCCGCCTGTGAAGCCTTTGCATGAACCGGTGGTGTGTTCCTCACTGCGGACAAACGTTTTACCGTCCCACACCGCTGCATTACCAGACCAGCAGTCGCCGATCCCTCGGCCTTTGAAGCTGCCGCTAAGGGTGGCTGTTTTCTCATCGAATCCACCGTGACCGCCGTATGTCATTGGCGGTAGCACTTGTTCGATTTTGGTTAATTCTTTGTTGGCAATGGCATAGTAGCCGCCGGTTTGATAGGCTCCGCCGATACAGATGGCCTCTACCAATACTTGTTGTTTGTTGAGCGGATAAATACTTAGGCTGCGATTCCAATCCATGTGCTCTTTATCATGCAGGGCGGGGCAGTAATTGTCATCGTCAGTGGGAGCATAGTTGTTGCTGTCTCGCAGCAGTTTCATGACGGCATTGTGGCGCGGCGTGTTTTGCTCCAGCGTATCGCCTGCATTTTTCGGCACGGCAACGGCGCGGATAACGGGTTTGGGTTGAGGATTGAGGACTGCCTGACTGCTGTTGCCTTTGCGTATCAGTGCGGAAGGTGTGTTCAGACGGCCTTGGAATTCGTCCGTTTTCAACATCGCCGCCGCTGCGCCTTTGTCGGACAAATGCCATTCATATTTTCCAGAGCGGATGCTGATTTTGCTCTCTTTTTTCAATGCTTCGAGTAAGGCACTGGTTTGCGCGCTGCTCAATTTGCCTTGGCCTTTTTTATTGAACGCCAATTTGCCCAGTGATTTACCGTTCAATACCAATTCGTTGCGGGTTGCAATGCTGGCGAGTTGTGCTTCATCGTCATTAAATGGCAGTAGGGAAACTTCGCCAATTACTGCGGCATTCGCCCCTGCTTGTCGGGTAAACAGGATAGAAACCGGTGGTTCTATTTCATCTGCTTGGTATCCGGCAAGACGGCAGGTGCCGGTATTGTCGCAAGCAATGTCCCAGTCTTTGTAATTTTGATAAAAGCCTTGAGGCGGAGCAGCCAGTGCGGTGGCAGGCAAAACAGCCAGCAGCCATTTCTTCATGATGTATGCTTTCAATTTTATTTATGTAGATTCACAAAGACAGCATAGCAATCCAAGGTTTCGTTGCGCTGTTTTTGTGAAAATACGATGTGTCGTTCGTAAAAAGGTTTTGAATATTTAGATGTAAAAAGGCCGTCTGAAACTCCCGTTCAGACGACCTTTATTATTTTTTTACACGCCTGCGGCTGCTTTCAATGCGGCTGATTTGTCGGTGCACTCCCAAGTAAATTCAGGCTCTTCGCGACCGAAGTGGCCGTAGGCGGCGGATTTTCCGTAAATCGGGCGCAGCAGGTCGAGCATTTGGACGATGCCTTTAGGGCGCAGGTCGAAATGTTCGCGAACCAGGGCAATCAGTTTTTCTTCGCTGATTTTGCCGGTGCCGAAAGTATCGATGGAAATCGAAGTCGGTTCGGCAACGCCGATGGCGTAGGAAACTTGGATTTGGCATTGGGTTGCCAAACCGGCGGCGACGATGTTTTTCGCAACGTAGCGGCAGGCGTAAGCGGCGGAACGGTCCACTTTGGACGGATCTTTGCCGGAGAATGCACCGCCACCGTGCGGAGCTGCGCCGCCGTAGGTATCGACGATGATTTTGCGGCCGGTCAAACCGCAGTCGCCTTGCGGGCCGCCGATAACGAAGCGGCCGGTCGGGTTGATCAGGTATTTGGTTTCGTCGGTCAGCAGTTCAGACGGCAGAACCGGTTTGATGATGTGTTCGATCACGGCGTTTTTCAGCTCTTCGTAACCGATAGACGGATCGTGCTGGGTAGACAGGACGACTGTGTCGATGCGTTTTACTTTGCCGGTTTCGCTGTCGTAAACCACGGTCAGTTGGGCTTTGGCATCAGGACGCAGCCAAGGCAGGCGGCCGTCTTTGCGCAATTCGCTTTGGCGTTGCATCAGGCGGTGGCTGTAATAGATGGCAAACGGCATCAGGGTAGGGGTTTCGTCGCAGGCATAGCCGAACATCAAACCTTGATCGCCCGCGCCTTGGTTCAGGTCGATGCCTTCGCCTTCGTTCACGCCTTGGGCGATGTCCGGAGATTGTTGGTCGTAGTACACGCCGACTGCGCAGCCGTTGGCATCAAAGCCCAGCTCGGAGGAGTTGTAGCCGATGCGTTTGATGGTTTCGCGTGCAACTTTGATGTAGTCCACTTGGGCGGTGGTAGTGATTTCGCCTGCCAATACGCACAAGCCTGTGTTGACCAAGGTTTCTGCTGCGACACGCGCTTTGGGGTCTTGCGCCAAGATGGCATCCAAAATCGCATCGGATACTTGGTCGGCAACTTTATCCGGATGGCCTTCGGATACCGATTCGGAAGTAAACAGATATTCGCTCATTGCTATTCTTTCATTAAAAACAGGCTGCTGTGTTTTCAGACAGCCTTTTATTTCGGACAGCGGAAATCATAACAAAAACTCCGCTTTTTCTCTATACAAGTGAGAAACATTCGCACTTGTCTGCTGTTTCGGAATCCTGTTGCACGTTTCTTACAGGCAAAAAAATTCCCGCATTAAGCGGGTTTGGATTGCTCTGGCGAGCCACATCGGTTTTTCAACCGTCCACCTTACCTTTCCGTTTGAAAAGCAGGTTGGCATGGAATTCCCAACTCTTAATGCAGCGCGGATAGTAGCAGAAAAGCAGGTGTGCCGCAATATATTTGCCCGAAGTCTGTTTTGTTCAGACGGCCTGTTTCGTTTACAATCTGTCCACTTCATTTTGGTAAAACCTTATGCAAACGCTTGTTACCTTTGTTTTTAAATTTTTGGCCGCGCTGCCTTTGGCTTGGTTGCACAAATTAGGCAATCTGCTGGGCAGTTTGGGTTTCCGTTTGCTGTCGAAAGATCGCCGACGTGTTTTCGAAAACATGAAACTTGCCGGCTTGAACCCGACGGACGAGGCGGTGAAAAAAGTTTTCCGTGAAACGGCAAAAGGCGGCTTGGAATTGCCGGTGGCGTTTTTCAGACGGCCTGAGGAAATTGAAAACCTGTTTGTCAGCGTCAATGGTTGGGAACATGTTCAGACGGCCTTGAGCGCGGGCGAAGGTTTGCTGTTTATCACGCCGCACATCGGCAGCTATGATTTGGCCGGCCGCTACATCAGCCAGCAGCTGCCGTTTCCGCTGACGGCGATGTACAAGCCTCCGAAAATCAAGGCTTTTGATGCGGTGATGCAGGCGGGGCGCGTGCGTGGCAAGGGTAAGACTGCGCCGACCAGCATTCAGGGCGTCAAACAAATCATCAAAGCGCTGCGCGGCGGCGAAGCGACCATTGTGTTGCCGGACCATGTGCCGTCTCCGGAAGAAGGCGGCGACGGCGTGTGGGTAGACTTTTTCGGCAAACCTGCCTACACTATGACGTTGGCGGGCAAGCTGGCGCAAGTCAAAGGCGTGAAGGCTTTGTTTTTCTGCGGCGAGCGTCTGCCCGATGGGAAAGGCTTTGTCTTGCACATCGAGCCTTTGCGCGGCGAATTGAACGGTGATAAGGAGCACGACGCGCGTGTTATCAATGAAAATACCGAATATTGGATACGCCGTTTTCCGGAACAATATTTGTTTATGTACAACCGCTACAAACATCCCGAAGGCGCGCCTTTCCCGCCGGAAGTATAGGCTTGCCGAATGTAAAAAAACCTGCTTGGACTCAAGCAGGTTTTGTATTTGGTCGGAATGAGAGGATTCGAACCTCCGACCCCTTCGTCCCGAACGAAGTGCGCTACCGGGCTGCGCTACATTCCGAATGTGGGAAATTATAGGATAGGGGAAGCCGGTTTGTACAGAGGTCGATAAATAATTAATAATTGGCTGCTGATGGGTTTGTTGTGTTTTAGGCCGTCTGAAGCGATGTGTTTCAGACGGCCTGTGTTTTTGTTTGCCGCTTCTGCTGAAGCATTTGTCCTAATGGCATTATAATGTGGGCAATTGTTTTTTAGATTGTCTGCTATGTTTTATCTTTATCAGTCCGACCGTTTGGAAGCGCTTGCCGAAATGTGCGCGCATATTCATCAG
>NZ_JBQCWY010000235.1:0-4274 GCF_051956955.1 Neisseria sp. P0021.S005
CAAATCCTGATGACCGAAGCCATCAGCACCATGTTGGAAGAACTGGTTTCTTATTTGGGCGGCTGGCAAGAATAATTTTTCAGACGGCCTTTTGATTGGGAAATATCAAAGGCCGTCTGAAATATAATACGCATGGTTTCCGCCTGTTGGGCGCGCTCTTCAGGCGTGGCGAGGCTGTCCACACGGGCAAAGTGTGTAAGCTTCTGCACTTCGTCCACACCTTTGACCAGCTCGGCGACAGTACTGTTGCAGCGTTCCGTGAGCAGCTCACGCCAGTCGGGCACAAAACGCACGATGTCGGCCAAAAGCGTGGCGGCCACCGCATCGGGCAGCAAATCCAATTCGTTCACCATACGCGCCGCACCCAAAAGGTGCGCCAAAAGCGGCTCGCCCGCAGGCGTGGCCGCATCGGCAGGATAATGCGTCTCGGCCAGCGACAAGGCCGTCTGAAGCAGCTTTTGCGCAGGTTCGGGCAAACCGGCGGTGTGCGCGTCAAACCACGCGCGGGATTCTTGCAGCGGTGCGGCGGGGATTTCCGGTGTTTGTCGTGTGTTGCTCATGGCATGCCGTTTCTCCGTTTGTTTTGTTTCGACATAGCGGCTGTATTGTAGCAGCTTGCCCGTATTTTGCGACAAAGCATGTTTCAGACGGCCTGGGCTACCCAACTTGCAATAACATATAAACATCAAAATAAAACAAACAATTAGCGTGTAAATGTGCTTGCAGTGAAAAATATTGGGAATAATATTTATGCAAGTAATAATTTTTATCAAGAAGGAGATGAGTGTGAAATTTTTAGCTGCTTTGTTGTGGCCGGCCATGTTGCTGCCCATTTTGTCTCATGCCGATAGCGGCATTCAGACGGTCTCTGTTTCTCAAGCATATGCGGATGACGCAACGGGCTGCGGGCAGCTTTATCCTGTAAATAGCTTCGAGAGTTTGTTCAGGCAGATGGCAGGCACGGTGCATAGTGCCTGTTTGCTTGATATGCCGCCTGAAGATTTAGCGAAAAAGTGGCAGATTCCCGTGTACCGGCGCTATCTGCGGCTTTCCGGCCGTTTGCGGCCTGACGGAGAAAAACAGGCGGTACTCAGATGGAAAGACAAGGCAGAGCGGCAGAAATGGCTCAAACACAGGCGGCGTAAGCTAAAACGGCCGACCGACGGCTTTACGGTAGTGCATCAGACCAACTACGACGGCAGTACTTTTTTAGAAATCGAAGCAACGCCTGATTATATAAAACGATACCGTTCATTGTTTCCTGACGACCGTTATCCTGATGATTTGCCGAAACCCTATGTTTCATCTCATATCCTAAGCCCGGTCAGCGTATGCTTTAACAATGGAACAGAACAAGTTTTTCCTAGGTATACGGTAGTAAAACAAGTAGCAGTAGATGAAAACAACCATTTGATCGGGAGTGATAGACATTTGGTTATAAGGGAGGAGAAAGGTGCAGGAATATTATTTCAGCATCCAACAGACAAATGCATTAATGATATTTCCAGCATCTTTCTTATCAGATAGTCGATAGTATTTAATTTTAAAGGTATATGGTATGGCTACAACAGCACAAATCCGGCAGCATTTTTTAAAATTAGGGATGCCTGTTTCGGAAGTTAATCAGATTATTCGGGATTCAATTTTACTGGGGCAAACCCATAACTTTATCAATCAATGGGGGTTAGGGAGTATTCAAGCAATACACTAAATATTCCGGCATATTTTTCCAAAGCAAACTAATTGGCAGTAAAGAAAATAGAAGTATTGTATTCAGTACGGCAGACAAAAGATATCTGACTGCTTCTGATTGGGCTCATGAGTTAGGACATGGTTTGTCGAAAACCATTTCCAAGCTTGATCTTGATATTGATGGAAATCGCAATATAACAGCGAATGAATATGCACGAAGATTTGTTTATGAAGAAGGAAAAGCCGAATACAACCGTTTTCAGTTTGATTTGCGGAACAACCCAAAAGAAACCAAATACGGCTCAAATACAGAAGCAATCAAGGCAATGAACCAGCAACAGGCTGTTGATTATTTTGCCCATAAGATGAAAACCCAAAACCCCAGCGGGCAGCCCGGTGATACTTATTGGACGCTGGCAAAATCTAACTTCTTTGAGAAAACCAATCCAAGCCTGCTAACCGGTAAAACTCCGGCC
Source organism: Neisseria sp. P0021.S005 (assembly GCF_051956955.1). NCBI lineage: Bacteria > Pseudomonadati > Pseudomonadota > Betaproteobacteria > Neisseriales > Neisseriaceae > Neisseria > Neisseria sp. P0021.S005. Next base: position 2,169 of record NZ_JBQCWY010000235.1, read on the forward strand.
GAAAAACAAAAAATCCTGCAGGCCGGAATGGATGAGGCGGCACACAGCCATCCAAACAGGTTGTTTGGTGTAGGTGATGAACGGATACGCTTTCAGAAAACCGATCCAAATATGCCGCTTAGTCTGATGCCGATGATGGCACGTGGAAATCCTACGCTGATGGTGGTATTTGTACCTGCCAACAGCCGTTTGGCAGACGGTACGGTAACGACGATAGAAGTATCAGAAAGGATGTCATGATGTTGGGCGCAGTCATCGGCGATATTGCCGGATCACGATTTGAGTTTGACAACTACCGTCACACCGATTTTGACATTTTCAGCCCCGACAGCGACTTTACAGATGACACGATTTGCACTGTTGCCATCGCCGATTGGGTTTTACAAGGCTGCAACGATAATTTGGCCTCTATTTTACAAGGCTGGTGTAGGGCATATCCCTGCGCTAAAGGCGCATATGGCGGCCGCTTCTCACAATGGATAGAATGGAAAGATCCAGAACCTTATAATAGCTGGGGCAACGGCTCGGCCATGCGTGTTTCTGCCGTTGGTTGGACATTTGCCACATTGGAAGAAACCCTGCATTTTGCCGAACAATCCGCTATCGTAACGCACAACCACCCGGAAGGCATTAAAGGTGCGCAAGCCGTAGCCGCCGCCATCTTTTGGGCGCGTACTGGTATAAGCAAAGCGCAAATTAAAGAAAACATTACACGACAATTCGGCTACGACTTGAGCCAAAGTTGCGACCAAATCCGCCCGCATTATCATTTCAACGAAAGCTGTCAGGAAACCGTGCCTCAAGCGATTACTGCCTTTCTTGAAAGCGATGATTTTGAACACGCCATCCGACTGGCAGTTTCCCTTGGCGGAGACAGCGATACCTTGGCGGCCATTACCGGCAGTATTGCCGAAGCCTGCTACGGTATCCCTACGTCTATGCGCGAACACGCTTTAGCCATATTGCCACGCCATATTGCTGAAACCCTGCTGACTTTTGAATCCCAATATCAGGCCGTCTGAAACTGCCTGCAAAAAGGAATGAATGATGAAATACCTCGCCCTACTCCCTATCGCCTTCATGCTGGGCACGCCTGCCATTGCTGAAACCATCAATCCTTATCAGGAAAAAGGTTGCGCTTATGATGGCGATGTCGGCAAAGACGGCAAACCGTCCGGTAAAGGTACATGGAAATGCCAAGACGGCCGCAGTTATGTCGGCACATTTAAAAACGGCAAATTTGACGGCAAAGGCGTATATACCGTTTCCGGCAACGGCGAAACCTTTATCGAACCTTTCTCCTCCAACAGCGCCAAATTACGCAATATGACGCTGGAGGGCGTGTTCAAAAAAGGCAGGGCGCATGGAAACTTTACTGCCTCCCAAAACGGCACACCAGTCTTCATCATGAAATGCGAAGACGGTATGATTAAAGAAGTCAAACTGCCTAAGAAATCTGCTTCCAAAACCAAATAAACAGCCTTTCAGACGGCCTTATCCAGCTTTTAGGCCGTCTGAAACATCAATTGACAAGCCTGTCTAAAGGCTGTCGTGTTGATTTCAAAGAATTTCCAAACAACCCTTACCTCAGGACAACCACCATGAGCATTAAATCCGACAAATGGATACGCCGCATGGCCGAAGAACACGGCATGATTGAGCCGTTCGAGCCCAACCAAATCAAAGAGGCCAACGGTCAACGCATCATTTCCTACGGCACATCCAGCTACGGCTACGACATCCGCTGTGCCAATGAATTTAAAATCTTCACCAATATCAACAGCACCATCGTCGACCCGAAAAACTTCGACCCGAAAAACTTCGTTACAGTCGAAGATGACTGCTGCATCATTCCGCCCAACTCCTTTGCTTTGGCGCGCACAGTCGAATATTTCCGCATCCCGCGCAACGTCCTGACTGTCTGCTTAGGGAAATCCACTTACGCACGCTGCGGCATCATCGTCAACGTTACCCCGTTTGAGCCAGAGTGGGAAGGCTACGTTACGCTTGAGTTTTCCAACACCACCCCCCTGCCTGCCAAAATCTATGCCGGCGAAGGCGTGGCTCAAGTCTTGTTCTTTGAAAGCGATGAAGTCTGCGAAACTT
>NZ_JBQCWY010000236.1:0-4254 GCF_051956955.1 Neisseria sp. P0021.S005
CTTATCCTTGATGGTGAAAATGAAGGTTGTGTTTGGATAGGTTTTCGCAATAAACCTACCGTTAATCCAATGCTCGAATAGAGTCAAAAGAAAAAAGGTCGTCTGAAAACTGAATTTCAGACGACCTTTGTGTTTCTGCGTCCCGCGTTAGAACGATTTGACCAGCGACAGACCGACTTCGTTTTGTTTGTAGCTGTACAGCCAGTCGGTGTTGCCGTTAACGCGGCGGTGTTTATAGCTGAGGACGGGCTTAAGGCCGGCGAATTTCCAGCGGTCAGCGCCTATGCTGAGGCGGTAGGTTTGTTCTTTGTCGCGGCGGCGTTGTTCGAGGACGGCATTCTCTTCCCTATGGCTGCGGATGCCGAAGGTAGCAGACACGGAAACGTCGAAACCGGCTTCAAACATTTTTGCCGCACCCAGCCGTGCGGAAATTTGGCGATAGCTGTCCACAGGGTCTTTCGTTTTGCGCTGCTGCCAGTCTATGCCACCGTAGAGCATCAGGTCGTTGCGCGGAAAATAAGACAAGGTGTTGTAAACGGAGAGGAGGCTGCCGTCGAGCAAACGGGTTTTGTCTGCATAAGAAAGGTGTTTCCACTCAGCTTCCGTGTTCCATGTCCAATCGCCCTTGTCGAGGTTCCATTCGTTGCGCACACCATAGGCGCGGTTGAGGGTTTTGCTGCCGCTGCCATTCCATTCGACAAGTGGTGCGAAGGCGAAAGTGTGGCGCTGGTTTTCAAACTGATAGCCTGCACTGAGGTTGAGCGTGTGTTCGTTGAAATCTTTATGGTCGCGGTAGAAGCGGCCATAGCCGAGCGCGCGAGCGGCAATGCCGTGGTGTCCTTTAACCTGCCAGCGGCGGACGGCGGCGGCTTCGTATTTGATGCCGTTGGCGGAAATGGGTTTGTCGCCTGAAAATTCTTCCCAACATTCGCCGTCGATTTCGGTTTTACACCACACTTTGCCGCTGGCTTCGTTGATGTTGCTATTGTGGACGGCGCCGACGGAGAGGCTGCCTTTCCAGCTTTGACGCTGGTTCAAGGCATCTTGGAAATGGGCGATGTTTTCTTTGACGGCTTCAGGCAAGTCTTCGTTTTGAAGGTGTACAAATTCAGAAGATGCTTCGCGGTTCAGACGGCCTTCAAAAAGCAGGCGTGCGTAATCAAGCCGTCCGCGTGTAAAATCGGGATGACGTTGCAACAGGGTTTCGTATTCTTGTTTGGCGGCTTTCCACTTACCTTCGCCTCGTGCAAGAGAAGCACGGGCAAACGAAGCGATATCGGGATCGTATTCGGTTTGCTGGGTATAACGCTCCAGCAGAGGGCGAACGGTTTGCCAATCGCTGCGGTTGACAGCATTAAACAGTGCCTCGCCTTGGTCGGCTTCGGAGTCGCTCTCGGCTGTCTTCCCGGTATGCGGAGCAGAAATATCGAGATGATATTCGCGCACTTTTTGTTCCTGCTCCTGCATGGTTTGGCGGGTATCCTGCCACAGGCGTTGCGCGGTGCGGTCGTCTGAAAAATCAGAACGCGGCGCGGCAAGGACGGGAGCAGAAAGAAGCAGAATCAGGCAGGCAGACGGTTTGTACATGGGATCGGCTTTCCGGTCGCAAGTTTCAGACGACCTTGAGAAATTTGGAAGCAAGTGTTTAAAAAAGCCTGCGGATGGCAGGCTTTATTTTACTTAAAGACAGATTTTAGCGTTTTACGCCGCCGTATGCCGTATCCAGATTGCGGTCGGTCTTAAATTTGGCAACACCGGCCAACGCGCTTGCACCGTTGCCGAAGAAGTGGCCTTCGGTTTTACCGAAGTGGCCGTTGGCGCGAGCGTAGCCTTCAAATGATGCGCTGGATGGCTTGATGCGGGAATGGATGTCCATCTGTACAGCGTTATTTTTCATAGAACCGGTCAAGACGCGTTGACCGAAGTCTGCGCGCAAAGTACCAACCATCGGGTTGTTGCCGGTGTAGTTATTGATACCTTTAACTGCGTAGTTGGCTACACCGGATACAGGCATAGAGGTAGCGCGTTTGTCGCCGGAGTAGAAAACGCCGCGGTTAGAGCCTTTAGCGTATTCTTTACCGACCCACTCACCGTAGTATACTTCAGAGTCACCGCTCTTGATGGTGTTGAACGCATAGCGGCCGAGGTTTTGACGGGTATATGCGTCGTTAACCTGTACGGTTTTCACGCCATTGCGGTCTGCATTGCCAGGCATACGGTTTACGTTGGTGTAGTACACGCCTGAACGGTAGGCAGCGTGTTTCATCACTTTTTCGCCTTCGGCTTCAGATGCAGGCTTGCCCCATTTTTTGCCGTATTTGTGATTTTTGTAGCCATACTCGAATGGGTTATAGGCATTATTAGCTGCAAATGCGCCTACGCTGAACACAACAGCCAAAACAGCAGCGGTGGTTTTTTGCAGATTCAGTTTCATTGAACACTCCTTGAGGTAAAACGATGGTGGGGAAAATTATGTTTCGTTGTGAGTAGAACATATCGTTATGTGAGGAGGTCTTTTTGTTCTGCAAAGCATTTTATAGGGGAAGTGTTAGCACAGAATTAGTAAATATCCTAACAATCCCCTACAAAGCGAAATTCTTTATTTTTAATTCGATACAGCCTGTATCACCTACCCTAAAACGGCAAAGAATATATTGAAACTGCCTGCCCGATACACCATAATGACCCTATAAATACTCGGAAAAAAGGTTAACGCCATGTGCCAACTGCTCGGCATGAATTGCAACACTCCCACAGACATCATGTTTTCTTTTGAAGGCTTCCGCCGTCGAGGCGGCATTACCGACCACCATGCCGATGGTTTCGGCATCGGTTTCTTTGAAGGCAAAGGCGTGCGCTTGTTTCACGACGACAAACCCAGTGCCAACTCGCCCGTTGCCGACTTGGTGCGCGCCTACCAAATCAAATCCGAAAACGTTATCGCCCATATCCGCAAGGCCTCACAAGGTCAGACCTCATTGGCGAACACTCATCCCTTCATGCGCGAGATGTGGGGCGAATATTGGCTGTTTGCCCACAACGGCCATTTGATTGATTTTTACCCCGAGCAGGGCGAGTACTACCATGCCGTCGGCACGACCGATTCCGAACGCGCGTTCTGCTTTATCCTCAACCGCCTGCGCAGCCGCTTTGCCACCAAGCCCGAACCTGAAGTTTTGTTTGATGCCATTGCCGGCCTAACCCATGAAATCCGCCGCTACGGCTTGTTCAACTTTGTGATGTCCAACGGTGACTGCCTGTTTGCCCACGCCAGCACCTTGCTGCACTACATCGTGCGCAAAGCCCCGTTTGGCAAAGCGCGTTTGCTGGACGATGATGTCATGGTCGATTTTTCAGAAGTGACCACCCCGAACGATAAAGTTTCCGTCATCGCCACCCTGCCCCTGACACGAGATGAAACCTGGTCGCAATTGGCAGTCAATGAATTGGTGATGTTTCAAGACGGCGACATTGTCCTCAGCGACCGCCCCAACAATCCGGTTTACATGAGTGCGGAAGAGGGTTTGGAAATCGCCCGCGCCGTCGGTGTATCGGTTTAACGGTTGATTGACTGAAAAACTCAAGGCCGTCTGAAAGGGCAACTTTGCCAAAGTTGCCCTTTCAGACGGCCTTTTTATACTTAATCCATAGTCAAAGCGTTTACTATACGAAAATAGCGCAATCCGCTACAATAATAGGTCACAAACAATGAATTCAATTGCTTAGCGACCTTGCCGAGCGTATGACAAGGAAACCCGATGAAGTGCCCGTTTTGCCAACACCCCAATACACAAGTAGCCGACTCGCGATGGCTGGAAGACACCAACAGCATCCGTCGCCGTCGCAAATGCTTGGAATGCGGACAACGCTTCAGCACCTTTGAAACCGTTGAAATGCGGATGCCGCAAGTCATCAAATCCAACGGCACACGGGTTCCCTTCAATCCGCACAAACTGCAAACCAGCCTTGAGCGCGCGCTGCACAAACGCCCTGTCACACAAGAACAAATCGATGAAACCGTTGCCCTTATCGAGCAGCGCCTCTACCGTTTGGGCAAAAAAGAAGTCGCTTCGCGCATCGTCGGCGAAATGGCGATGGAAGAGCTGGCAAAAATCGACCAAGTTGCCTATGTCCGCTTCGCGTCCGTCTATAAAAGCTTTAAAGACGTTTCCGAATTCACCCAAGTCATCGCCGAATGCAAAGCCAAATAAGGCCGTCTGAAACCATGTTTTCCGCACTTGATACCCAAATGAT
>NZ_JBQCWY010000237.1:0-4251 GCF_051956955.1 Neisseria sp. P0021.S005
CCCCAATAAATAAAATAGCCGACCATGCTCACAAGCATAGCGGCAAAAACCGTATTAATCAGCTTCAAGTTCGCACTCGACTGAGTTTGAGCCATGGAAAGTTTCCTTTTGGAAAACATGTTGAGTCGCGTTATTTTAACCTTTTTGTAATCTTTCTTGCACCAACTATTTACATTAAATGCCGAAATTCCCGTAAAAACGTCAAAAGGCGTTAAAATGTCGTTTTACCTTCTCTTTCTGTAACCGAAATGCAACCCCAATACTATATCGGCATCATGTCAGGAACCAGCATGGACGGTGCCGATGCCGTACTGATTCAAATGCAGGGCAAGCAATGGCAACGAGCCGTTGCCCACAGCTTTCTACCCTATTCAGACGGCCTGCGCCAAGAATTGTTGGCACTGCAAGACATAGGCGAAAATGAATTGCACAGAAGCAATATCCTGGCGCAAACACTCAGCCGCCTATACGCCCAAACCGTCCAACAACTATTGGCAGAACAAAACCTGTCGGCCAAAGACATTGCCGCGATCGGCTGCCACGGACAAACCATCCGCCATGCGCCTGAACACGGTTACAGCATTCAACTGGTCAACCTCTCCCTGTTAGCTGAACTGACCGGCATTTTCACTGTCGGCGACTTTCGCAGCCGCGACCTTGCCTGCAACGGCCAAGGTGCACCCCTCGTTCCAGCCTTTCACGAAGCGCTGTTTCAAGATGCGAATGAAACCCGCGCCGTACTCAACATTGGCGGTATTTCCAATATCAGTATCCTCCCACACGACAGCCCTTCTTTCGGCTTCGATACCGGCCCCGGCAATATGCTGATGGATGCATGGATGCAACATATTTGGCAGCAGCCTTACGACAAAAACGGGGAAAAAGCTGCACAAGGCAAAATCCTCCCTGATCTGCTCGCTTCCCTGCTCGACCATCCTTATTTCAGCCGCCCTTATCCCAAAAGTACAGGCCGAGAGTTGTTTTCCCTAAGCTGGCTTCAAGGCCATCTGAAAGGTAATGAAAAGCCGGAAGATGTGATACGTACATTGGTCTTTTATACCGCACAAACCATTTTTGACGCGGCCAAACAAGCTGCTCCGGTGATTCATCATCTTTATATCTGCGGCGGCGGCATCCGCAATCCTGTTTTGATGCAAGACTTGGAAACCCTGTTTTCTCCCGACACCAAATTGCACAGTACAGCCAAGCTCCATCTTGACCCGCAATGGGTGGAAGCCGCCGCTTTTGCCTGGCTTGCAGCCTGTTGGTGCAATCAAGTCCCGAGCAATCCCCACCATGCAACCGGCGCACATTCACACCGAATTTTAGGCTCAGGACATTACGGCAACTAAAGTTAAATCAATAAAAAGGCCGTCTGAACATTTTCAGACGGCCTTTACTATATTAGCCTTTCCTTATTCTTCTTCCGGCAAACGATTGATTTTCACACGGGCAATCCGTTGTCCGTCCTTCTCAACCACTTCAAAACGCCAGCCATGATAATCGATGAAGTCGCCCACATCAGGAATACTTTGCAATTCTTCCATAATCAAGCCGGCAACAGTATGGAAGTCCGCATCTTCTTCTTGAGCAGGCAGATTTAACTGGGAAGCCAATTCCACATACTCCAATGCACCATCCACAGACAGCGTTTCATCCTGGCTGGCTGGAGCAGCTTCTTCTTCCTCACGCTCGAATTCCTCTGGGAACTCACCGGCAATGGTTTCCAACAAATCTTTCATGGTCACCATACCCAACACCGCGCCAAATTCATCCACCACCAACGCATAATCCGCGCTGCTTTGACGGAACAATTCAATCGCATTTAACGCCGTCGTACTGTCCGGCAAAATCAATGGCTGGCGCAAGGCCGTCTGAATATTGATTTCTCCCGATTCAAGCAGCTGGTTCAGCAAATCTTTTTTACTGATATAGCCCAAAGGCTCATCTACACCTGCCTTACCGACAACCAACAAACGGCTATACGGCGTATTTTTCAACTGCGCATTTTGTTCTTCCCGACTTTGGGAAATATCCAATTTCTCGATTTCCCGACGCGGAATCATCACGCCCATAATCGGGCGTTCCGCCAAAGTCAGCACGCTGCGAATCATGGATTTTTCGTTTTCTTCAAAATGCTCGTCATCGCCGCCGTTGTCGCCTGCTTTTGCCAAAATGCTTTCGCGGATACCCATCATGCCCAACACATTTTCAGCGGTACGCTTACGCCAAGAAGTGCTGATATAGTCATTTTTACGGGCATTCTTTTGCGAAACCTGATTAAACAGTTCGATCAAAATCGAGAAGCCAATCGCCGCATACAAATAGCCTTTCGGAATATGGAAATGGAAGGCTTCTGCAATCAGGCTGAAACCAATCATCAACAAGAAACCCAAACACAACATCACAACGGTTGGATGCTTGTCCACAAAGGCAGTCAACGGTTTGCTGGCAGAAATCATCACCGTCATCGCCACAACAACCGCACCCATTGCCACCACAATATGATCCACCATCGCCACTGCCGTAATAACAGAATCGATAGAGAAAACTGCATCCAAAATCAAGATTTGCGCCACAACGCCCCAAAAAGAAGAATGCTTCTTCTGTCCTTCAGCAACCGCAAATTGATTGTGGCCCTCAAGGCGTTCGTGCAGCTCAGTAGTCGCTTTATAAAGCAGGAAAATACCGCCGGCAAACATAATCATGTCTTTGCCGGAAATCTCCAAGCCGCCCAACTCAAACAAAGGTCGAGTCAGCGTCATGATGTGCGCCATGAAGCCCAACATGAAAATCCGAATAACGACAGCCAAACCCAAGCCCGTTATCCGCGCCCTATCCCGTTGCGACGGTTTGACCTTGTTTGCCAAAATTGCTACGAAAACAAGGTTATCAATACCTAAAACAACTTCCAAAACCAGAAGCGTGGCAAAGCCTATCCAAGTATGCGGCTCTGCCAACCAACTGAAATCCATAATGATTGTGTTCCTTTAAAATACAAAAAGGCAGCCGTTCCGCTTAAAACGGACAGACTGCCAAAGTTCGGGCATAAATAAAGGGAAAGAAGCGGTATAACAACTACTCTGCTCTGCGTCTTTCATGAAAAATTTATGCCTCGGTCAACAATAATGGCAAACAGTTTATCAGTTTGAAGAAAGAAAGGCAAAGTCTAACAGCATATTTTCTTTTAAAAACAGCCTATACCAGCACTTACCAGCTTTCAGACGACCTTTTCTTACTTGATAAAACCATCAATCGGCGCATAACCCAAAAAATCTGCCTGCTCATTCAATATCACAACCCATTCTTTACTTCGCGCACTGGTAAATGGCAAGAAATACAACTCTTTCCCATCATTTCTCAGCGAAGCCTGTTCCAAAATTGACTCCTCATTCATGCCACGGGCTTTTGCCAAGACAGACAACGGTTTCATTGCTTTACGAATTTTCTCACGTTCCTGCTGCGAATCTGGCAACCACCAAGAAGGCCTCATACTTGGTTCAACACCTTTCAAAGACAAATCAAGACCTTGGTTAGCTTCGTCCGGGCTCATCGCTTCACGCAACCCAACACGGCGTACGCCAAACCAAGATAAATCCTGCAAATCCTTCGGAGCATGGCTCAAATCATTTACATCAATTTCTGCAGCAGTTACCACATTTATCCTATCGGTTTCGAATGCGGAAACCACTGGACGCGCCAAAGATACGTTGCACAAACCATAAATTAAAGCAGCCAGCTGAATCATGCCGATTAAGGAAAAATCAACAATCCTCTCTTTAAGTTTTTTGCTCGGACTGGCAAGAATCAAAGTCAGCAACGGGCCGCAAACAATATCTACTGAAATGACCAGTTTATATAAAGCCAATCCGCCTGTCAGCTCGGCATACGGATAAGGATACCAAACTCCAAATACTAACAAAGCGGCCAATCCTGCCAAAATCAGACTAATCAACAAATGCCATGCCGCATTTTTTAATGCGAACCGAAAGCGTGGTGAAGAATGTAATGTATGTGCGTTTTCCATAGATAACAATAAGATATTATTTCTTCTATAAATATTATGTAGCTAAAAAAATAAATGAGATATTTAAATATGCTGGTAGGCCGTCTGAAAATTGAAGCATTAACTGCAATCATCTCACCACGCATTATCAATATATTAAAAATACTAATAAATAGATAAAATAAAAACCACCATGTAACATGGTGGTTTTAAAATTTGGCTCCCCGACCTGGGCTCGAACCAGG
>NZ_JBQCWY010000238.1:0-4250 GCF_051956955.1 Neisseria sp. P0021.S005
TGATAAAATAGGCAGATTCAGAAAATCAGGGAAACACAATGTTTGAACAAGAAGACGAATGGGTCAGCAAAACCCAAATGAAAAAGCAGATGAACGATTTGCAGGCTTTGGGTATGGAATTGACCAAGCTCTCCAGCGATACGCTGAAAAAAATCGGCTTGGACGAAGAGCTGTTCGAAGCCATTGCCACCTATAAAAAAATCACGTCCAACAGCGCGCTCAAACGCCAAGCCCAATTTATCGGCCGCCTGATGCGCGATACCGACCCTGCGCCCATCGAAGCTTATTTGGCCAAACTGCGCGGCGACAATACGGCACATAATGCCTTTTTGCAACGTGTCGAGCAGGCGCGTACACGACTGTTGGCAGACGATGGCGCGATTACCCAATTTATGGCCGATTTTCCGCAAGCCGACGCCGGCAAATTGCGTACCTTGATCCGCAACACCAAAAAAGAGCAGGAACAAAACAAACCGCCGAAAAACTTCCGCGCGTTGTTCCAAGAAATTAAAGCAGTGATGGAGGCCGGTCAATCCGACGTTTCAGAAGAAGGGAAGGATTGGGAAGAATAAACCTTAAGGCCGTCTGAAAACGGATTGCGGTTTTCAGACGGCCTGTATCGTAATACCGAAGGAGGATGACCATGAAATTTCGCCACTCTGCAATCGCCTTGCTGGTTGGTGTATTGACCCTCAATGGATGTACTACCGATCTTTGGGAAAGAAATAGCCCTTTCCATCAAACCACAACCGAAAAAACCGTCGCTAAAGACAATATTCAAGCATTTGGCGTGGTTGCCCAAGACAATACGCAACTGGAAACAGGCAGCTTGGTCATGATGGGCAAAAAATATTGGTTTGTCGTTAATCCTAAAGATTCGGCCAAGTTGAAGGCAGTTTTGGGCGCTAAGCTGAGTAAACGCTTTCAAATGGTTCAGCAAAACCCAAAACAGGTGTATGAGGCTTTGCCGGTTGAATTGAAATCTCCTGAAGCGCAAACTTTTCGCTCGAATTTCTGCCTGCGTTACGATACTCAAAAAGCTGCCGAGATTGCCAAGTTAAAACAGTTGGCGTTCAAGCCGGTTGAACTCGATGGTAAAACTGTCTACACACGGTGTATTTCTACCGAAGGTCATTATTATGCGACGCCGAAAAATGTTGCCGAAGACCGCCGTTTTGACACTGCCGTCCCGGTCAGAATTTATTATACGGAAACCAAAAAAAGCACCGACGTTTGGAAGTTGACGGGGAATATCCTGAAAACGCCATTTACATTGGCTTTGGACGCAGTCGGCGCAGTGATAGCAGGCTCATATGTCGTAGTCAGTGAAATTATCGATGCTTCACGCAAATAATATCCAAGGCCGTCTGAAAACGGATTGCAGGTTTCAGACGGCCTCCTCCTTAAAATAAATGTTTCAAAAAATTAATTTTTTCTCTATTTAATCCCACACACTATGTCCGTCAAAATTCAAACACGTTCCATTAATCCGACTGTTTTCAACGACTTGCTCACTGCCGGTACCGATCCTTTGATTGCGCGGCTGTGTGCTGCGCGTGATGTGCAAAGTCCGGCCGAGTTGGACGACAAGCTTGCTGCGCTTTTGCCGTATCAATCGCTGACAAACTGTGAAGCCGCCGCCGGACGTTTGGCGGATGCGATTGAGCGTCAGGAAAAAATCCTGATTGTCGCCGACTATGATGCCGACGGCGCAACGGCGTGTTCCGTCGGTATGAGCGGTTTGGCGGCGATGGGGGCGAAAGTGGATTTTCTCGTGCCCAACCGCTTTGAACACGGCTACGGCTTAACGCCCGAACTCGCCGAAATCGCTGCCGAGCAAGGTGTGGATTTGTTGGTGACGGTGGATAACGGTATCGCCAGCATTGCAGGCGTGGCGCGTGCGCAGGAGTTGGGTTTGGATGTGATTGTGACCGACCACCATCTGCCTGCCGAGACCGTGCCCGACTGCATCATCGTCAATCCAAACCAAAAAGGCTGCGGTTTCCAAAGTAAAAGCTTGGCGGGCGTGGGAGTAATTTTTTATGTATTGATGGCTTTGCGTGCCGAGCTGCGCCGCCGCAATTATTTTTCAGACGGCCTGAAAGAGCCGAATCTGGGCGACCTTTTGGATTTGGTCGCACTCGGTACCGTCGCCGACGTCGTCACTCTAGACCACAACAACCGTATCCTCGTGTCTCAAGGGTTGAAACGGATGCGTTTGGGCAAAATGCGCCCCGGCATCCGCGCCTTGTTTGACGTGGCGCGACGAGATTGGCGCAAGGCTCAGCCGTTTGATATGGGCTTTGCGTTGGGACCGCGCATCAACGCGGCCGGACGGCTGGACGATATGTCGGTCGGCATTGCCTGTCTGTTGGCGCGAGATGACACCGAGGCGCAGGAACTGGCGGCTCAGTTAAACAACCTCAATATCGAGCGCCGCGAAATCGAGCAGTCTATGCTGCAAGACGCGCTGAATGCTTTTCCTGAAACCCTGCCTTCAGGTCAGACGACGTTGGTGGCGTATCGCGACGACTTCCATCAAGGCGTGGTCGGCATTGTTGCCAGCCGCCTCAAAGACCGTTTTTATCGTCCGACCATCGTATTTGCGCCTGCCGACAACGGCGAAGTGCGCGGTTCGGGACGCTCCATTCCCAATTTGCACCTGCGCGATGCTTTGGACTTGGTATCCAAACGCCATCCCGATTTGATTTTGAAATTCGGCGGACACGCAATGGCGGCGGGTTTGAGCATACTCGAACACAATATTCCTGCGTTTCAGACGGCCTTTGAAGAAGCCGTACGCGAGATGGTGTGCGAAGACGATTTGTCGCAAACCTTCATCACCGACGGCAGCCTGCCCGCACGCGACATTACGCTGGAACAGGCGCAAAACCTTGCCCGACACGTTTGGGGGCAGGGCTTCGCGCCGCCGAGTTTTACCGATGAATTTCACGTTGTCCGCCAGCAGCCTCTGGGCGCGGAGGGCAAACATAAAAAAGTCTGGCTGCAAAAAGACGGCTACGAATTTGAAGCCATGTTCTGGCGTTGCAGCGAAGACATTCCCGAATACATCCGTACAGTGTACCGTCCCGTTGCCAACGAATGGCGGAATAATCTCGAATTGCAGCTTTATATCGACTACTGGGAAGCCGCGTAAATAAAGGCCGTCTGAAAAATGAAGAAACAAAAAACTTGGCTCGGCTTTTCATTGGCGCTGCTTGCCACCATGACTTGGGGCTCGCTGCCGGTAGCGGCGCAACAGGCCTTAAAAGCCGTCGATGCGCCCACGCTGGTGTGGATACGCTTTTTAGTGGCGTCGCTGGTGTTGTTTGCGTTGTTGGGACTGACCGGCAAGCTGCCGAGGCCGTCTGAATTTTCCAAGCAAACCTTATTTTTATTGGTGCTGGGTATTGTCGGCATTTCCGCCAACTTTGTGCTCGTTGCCATGGGTTTGCACTATATTTCGCCGACAACCACGCAGGTGTTGTGGCAACTCTCGCCCTTTACCATGATTTTGGTCGGCGTTGGCGTGTTTAAAGAAGCCTTTACGCATTGGCAAAAAATCGGCTTGATGCTTTTGCTGACGGGTTTGGTCATGTTTTTCAACGATAAATTCGGCGAACTTTTCAGCTTGGGCAGCTACGCGGTCGGCGTGATGATGGCGGCTTCGGGCAGCATGATTTGGGTGTGCTACGGCGTGGCGCAAAAACTTCTGTCCAAACATTTCAATTCGCAACAAATCCTGCTCATGATTTATTTTTGCAGCAGCTTTGTTTTCCTGCCGTTTGCCGAACCGTCGCAAATCGCCCATATCGGCAATCCGTTTTTATGGGGCTGCTTTATCTATTGCTGCCTGAACACGCTGATCGGCTACGGTTCATTCGGTGAAGCGCTCAACCATTGGGACGCTTCAAAAGTCAGTATCGTTACCACGCTGATACCTGTATTTACCATGATATTTTCCACCATCGGCCATCATCTCGCCCCCGATTATTTTGCCGCTTCGGATATGAATCTCGTCAGCTATGTGGGTGCCATGGTGGTTGTGGCCGGAGCCTTGCTGGCGGTGGCCGGAGAGAAAGTAATGGGGCTTTTTTTGAGAAAGATATGAAGCTTTATTGAGAAACAGAATAAAACAAGGCCGTCTGAAACAGGTTTCAGACGGCCTTTATATTTTCTAAATCAGATTAATGTGGAACGGCGGATTAATAGAAGCCTTCGCGTTCTTCACGGGTGCTGATGTAGATGTT
>NZ_JBQCWY010000239.1:0-4248 GCF_051956955.1 Neisseria sp. P0021.S005
ACGGCAACAAAAAGATAGCCGATGGCGACAATGTGCCACATCGTGTGCGTCCTGTTTGAATGTTAACAAAATCGTTATAATCGCAACATTCTACCGCAATCCCGAAAGGCCGTCTGAAAATGAGGAACCCCGAAAAATCGGCATTACGCAAACAGTTCCGCCGCGCACGCGCCCAAATGAGCGCTGACGAGCGAAACGCCGCCACCGAAACCATCAACCGCCTGCTCAAGCCCTACATCAAAAAAGGACGGAAAATCGGCGTGTATTGGCCGATGGGTAAGGAATTGCGATTGGACGGCTTTGTCCGTGCCGCACGAAAACGCGGCGCCAAACTCTACCTGCCCTATATCGAACCGAACACGCGGCGGATGTGGTTCACCCCCTACCCTGCCGACGGTGCCAAACAAGAACGCAAACGCGGCCGCGCTAAATTGCATGTCCCCCAATTCACCGGCAAAAAAATCCGCGTCCACCAACTCAGCCTGCTACTGGTCCCCATCGTCGGCATCGACAAACGCGGCTACCGCCTCGGACAAGCCGGCGGCTATTACGACGCCACCCTCTCCGCCACGAAATACCGCCTGCAAACCCAAACCCTGGGCGTAGGCTTCGGCTGCCAACTGACTGACACCCTACCGACCGAACCCCACGACATCCCCCTAAACGGCTTTGTCTCCGAGCTTGGCGTATTGAAATTCAGACGGCCCTGAAGGCTGATTACGGCAATTTGAATATTCGCCTTATCAAGGCCGTAAATCAACCAACTGTTAAAGGATTTCCAAAACTGTTCAGACAGTTTTGTTTTGAAAAACCAGTTTATGTATATGATAACGGTTGCCTTGCCAAATATAATAATTAAATAATAAAAAATACCTGAAAATATAAAAACCGCCCTTTCAGGCGGTCTTTATAAGAATTTCAAAATTATCAATTTCTTTAAATAGTTAGAAATATTCCCATTTTAAACCTGAAACGTCGAACTTGAACTGGCGCGCCCCTGCTTGGAAAAATTCAACCTCAATTATAGCCTTTTTCGACTTTTTCAAGTTTTTTGTAAAATTAGTTACGGATTTACTGCCATTGATAAAGATAATGTCATGATTTCCCGAATCGGATCCAACCATATTAAAAGTCTGAATATCCCCATCATCAAACTTAACTTTCATTTTACAACCAAGTCCGCATGTAAACTGCCCTTTTGAAATTCCAATAATTACATCATTTCCATATTCCGGATTTTTCCGAATTGTGATTTCTAACTTTGAACCACCGTTATATGGGAAATCAAATTCTGTAGTGTTTTCTGATTGAATGCTAGCCCAATGAGAAGTTTGATTTCTCATTTCATCTTTATTTTCTCCATAATTCCAATTTGATTGTTCTTTCTCAACTTTAGCATCTGTAGTATTTTCCCCATTGGAAACTGATTCCTTCTGCACGGCAGTATTACCTTGCTGACTACCCTTTCCTTGCTGATTGTTATTGACTTGATGACTATTACCAGCAAAAAGACCAATTACAAATAAACCGCCTAAAGCAATAGCGACCCATTTCAATATTTTTTTCATTTGTTAAATTCCTAAAATGTTAACCAACATTAAGCATTATAAAAAATTTTTTAAAATTCGTCATATTTTTTATATGACAACTTAACCTAATAAGTAATTATTTTCTTTATGGCTCAGTCAGTAAAGCAGCGCATTCATAACGCAAAGGTCGGGGTGGCGATTCCCTTCTCTAGCCCCAGGTTTGATAAAAAGGCCGTCTGAAACCTGATTTTCAGTTTCAGACGGCCTTTATTCAAATTAAACCTTACTTAGCATCTTTAAACCCGCGTTTCAAATGCACCATCAGCAATGCGACGGCGGCAGGTGTTACGCCGGAAATGCGGCTGGCTTGGCCGACGGTTTCAGGTTTGTGCTGATTGAGCTTTTGCTGCACTTCTGCCGACAAACCTTTGACTTTGCTGTAATCGATGTCGTCGGGCAGTTTTAAGGTTTCGATGTCGCGGCGGCTGTCGATTTCTTCGTTTTGGCGGTCGATATAGCCTTGGTATTTAACTTGGATTTCGACTTGTTCGACCACGCTGTCGGCAAGTGTGGTTTCAGGTTGTGCGTCGGGCAGGGTCATCAGCGCGGCGTAGTCGAGGTTCGGACGACGCAGGAGGTCATGCAGGTTGGCTTCGCGGCTGAGTTTTTGGCCGAATACGCGCAGCTGCTCTTCTTCGGCGAGTTTTTGCGGCGTGTACCACGTTGTTTTCAAGCGTTGGATTTCGCGTTCGATGGCTTCGCGTTTTTCGTTGAACATGCGCCATTGCTCTTCACCCACCAAGCCGATTTTGTAGCCGTCTTCGGTCAGGCGCATATCGGCGTTGTCTTCCCTGAGTTGCAGGCGGTATTCGGCGCGGCTGGTGAACATGCGGTAGGGTTCGTTCACGCCTTTGGTGATGAGGTCGTCCACCAATACGCCGAGATAGGCTTGTTCGCGGCGCAACAGGAGCGGATCTTGTTCGCGGATGTATTGCACGGCATTTGCGCCTGCGAGCAGGCCTTGCGCGGCGGCTTCTTCGTAGCCGGTCGTGCCGTTGATTTGTCCGGCAAAGAAGAGGCCTTGGATGGTTTTGGTTTCGAGGCTGGCTTTAAGGTTGCGCGGATCGAAATAGTCGTATTCGATGGCGTAGCCGGGGCGCAGGATATGGGCGTTTTCAAGGCCTTTCATGCTGCGCACAAGGGCGATTTGGATGTCGAACGGCAGGCTGGTGGAGATACCGTTAGGATAATATTCGTGCGTGGTCAGGCCTTCGGGTTCGAGGAAAATCTGATGGCTGTCTTTGTCGGCGAAGCGGTTGATTTTGTCTTCGATAGACGGACAATAACGCGGACCCACGCCTTCGATTTTGCCGGTAAACATCGGGCTGCGGTCGAAGCCTGAGCGGATGATGTCGTGGGTTTGCGTGTTGGTATGCGTAATCCAGCAAGACACTTGGCGCGGGTGCATATCGGTGCTGCCGCGTACGGACATTACGGGAACGGGTGTGTCGCCGGGCTGTTCGGTCAGTTGGGAGAAATCAATCGTGCGTCCGTCGATACGCGGAGGCGTGCCGGTTTTCAGACGGCCTTGAGGCAGGTTCAATTCGCGCAAGCGGCCGCCCAAGGATTTGGCGGCTGGGTCGCCGGCGCGGCCGCCTTCGTAGTTTTCCAAACCGATGTGGATTTTGCCGGACAAAAACGTGCCTGCGGTCAGTACGACGGCGCGTGCTTTAAACTCCACGCCCATCGCGGTAACCACGCCGCTGATGCGTTCGCCATCAAGCGTTACGTCTTCGACGGCTTGTTGGAAAAGATCGAGGTTTTCTTGGTTTTCCAACATTTCACGGATGGCGGCTTTATATAGGATACGGTCTGCCTGCGCGCGCGTGGCTCGCACTGCCGCGCCTTTGCTGGCATTCAAGCGGCGGAACTGGATACCGGATTTGTCGGTTGCCAACGCCATTGCGCCGCCTAATGCGTCGAGTTCGCGCACGAGGTGGCCTTTGCCGATACCGCCGATGGAGGGATTGCACGACATTTGGCCGAGGGTTTCGATGTTGTGTGAAAGCAGCAGGGTTTGCGCACCCATGCGTGCGGCGGCAAGTGCGGCTTCGGTACCGGCATGGCCGCCACCGACGACAATCACGTCGTAGGTTTTGGGGTAAATCATGTAAGTCATGTTTATGTGTTCTGTAAAGGTTTCAGACGGCCTTTTGTTGATCAGGCCGTCTGAAAAATGGAATCAAATCTTAAAAAACCAAGCTTAGAAGGTATAGCCTGTTTCCAATTCGTCATCACCGACCAATTCGACCAGCAATGCATACAGCGGAGCCAAATCGTTGTAACGGCGGGATACGCGGCGCAAGTAGTTCAAGAAGCGCGGGATTTCAGGGCGGTATTTGTCTTTGCCGTCACGGTAGTACAGACGGGCAAAAATACCGGCTACTTTCAAATGGCGTTGTACGCCCATCCATTCAAACCAGCGGTAGAACTCGTCAAACTCGGCAGGCACAGGCAACTGGGCAGCGCGTGCTTTTTCCCAGTAACGGATGACCAAGTCCAATACAAATTCTTCTTCCCATTCGATAAATGCATCGCGCAGCAGCGATACCAAATCATAGGAAATCGGGCCGTAAAGCGCGTCTTGGAAGTCCAACACGCCCGGGCGGCCTTTTGCCAGCATCAGATTGCGGACGATAAAGTCGCGGTGGACATACAC
>NZ_JBQCWY010000240.1:0-4240 GCF_051956955.1 Neisseria sp. P0021.S005
ACACAATCAAATCGCGCACCAGGCTGAATGCCATTTTTACCTGTTCGCCATCAATCAGGATATTCGCCAAATCGCGTTCCACCGCATCGGCGTCTTTTTGCGAAGCATTGCCCAAAAGGCCGCTGAACAATCCCATATCTGCCTTCTTTCTATACGAGTGATAAAGCGCAGGGTATTTTACACGCGTAAACCGTATTTGCCGATATTTCAGACGGCCTTATGTTATGATAATGATACCGCCTTATTCGACAAAGACATGCCCATGGATAAACCCGTTTACCTCTACACAGACGGCGCATGCAAAGGCAACCCCGGCGCAGGCGGCTGGGGTGTATTTATGCGCTACGGCACACACGAAAAAGAACTGTTCGGCGGCGAAGCCGAAACCACCAACAACCGTATGGAACTGACTGCCGTCATCGAAGGCCTGAAATCCCTAAAACGCCGCTGCCAAGTCGTCATCTGCACCGACTCGCAATACGTCAAAAACGGCATGGAAAGCTGGATACGCGGTTGGAAAAAAAACGGCTGGAAAACCGCCGCCAAAAAACCGGTTAAAAACGACGACTTATGGAAAGAGCTGGATAGTTTGGTTCAACAACACGATGTCCGCTGGACATGGGTAAAAGGCCATGCCGGACACCCAGAAAACGAAAAAGCCGACGAACTTGCCAATAAGGGCGCGGCAAAATTTTTATAACATTTCATCCATGACTGCACTCAAACATCTCAAACCATTCTTTTGGATTGCCATCATTGCATTGATTTGTGTGACGCCCATAGCACTTATGTTCGCCTATTCGCCCTTTCATGATGTCAATGATTTTTTTCGCTTTGGCTTGTGCGATCACGTTAAGAGTGCCGAAGAATGTGCCGACTTAATCACGCCCTCCTATTTATTTTGGTGGTTTATACCTGAACCGTGGCTTTTCGCATTCATATCTCTGACTGCCATTTACCTTGTTCTAAAAATCCTGATTGAAATCATCCGATTCCTATTCAGACTGAGAAAGAAAAACCCATGACCTGCCCCATCTGCACTGCCGACAACGAAGATATTTTGCTGCAAACGCCAAACCTGCGCGTTATCGCCGTCCACAATGAAGCCGGCGCACCGGCATTCTGCCGCGTGATTTGGAATAACCATGTTTCCGAGATGACCGACCTTTCCCCTGCCGAACGCAATGAAATCATGGAAATGGTGTATCAGGTTGAAGCCGCAATGCGCCAAGTCTTCCGCCCGGCCAAAATCAATCTGGCCAGCCTCGGCAATGTTGTGCCTCACTTGCATTGGCACGTCATCGCCCGCTTTGAAAACGACGCCAACTTTCCTGCGCCGATTTGGGCCGCGCCCGTACGCGAACACGGTATGACCCTGCCCGAAAATTGGCCGGAACAAATCAAAAACTTAATCGCTTAAACTTTCAGACGGTCTGCAAGGCCCGACACGCCTAGTTCAGGCCGTCTGAACATATAACGAAAGGAAAACCTCAATGAACTCCACCACGCGCCGCCATTTCCTGCGTACCTGCTCTGCCGCGGCAGGCGCAGGGTTGCTACAAGCCTGCGGCACAGGCACGACCACCACACCGCAAACCAAAACCACTTCCACCACCGCGAAAGCCCAAACCGTGCAACCTAAGCAACCCCATCCGCCACGTTCCGGCGACAACCTCCTGCGCGTTGTTGCGCCGTCAGGCTTCGCCGAAGACCCCAACCGCGTGACCACCGGCCTGACCCGCCTCTACAACGCAGGCTTTACCGTGACCAACCAACAAGCAGGCAGCCGCCGTTACCAACGCTTTGCCGGCAGCGATGCCCAACGCGCCGCCGACTTCCAAGACGTTGCCAGCGGTCGTGTCGAAACGCCTAAAATCTTGATGGGCCTGCGCGGTGGCTACGGCGCGGCACGCATCCTGCCGCAAATTGACTTTGCCTCACTCGGCGCCAGAATGCGCGAACGCGGCACATTATTCTTCGGTTTCAGCGACGTGTGCGCCGTCCAACTCGCCCTGTTGGCCAAAGGCAATATGATGAGCTTTGCAGGCCCGATGGTGTACAGCGAATTCGGCAAAGCAGACCCCAGCGTCTTTACCATGGATTCGTTCATCCGCGGCACGACCAACAACGTCAACATCGTTGATGTTCCGACCATCCAACGCGCCGATGTCAACGTCGAAGGCACATTGTGGGGAGGCAACCTCAGCGTTCTCGCCTCCCTCGCCGGTACGCCTTATATGCCTGATATTCAAGGCGGCATCCTCTTTATCGAAGACGTCAGCGAGCAACCCTACCGCATCGAGCGCATGCTCAACACGCTTTATCTGTCAGGTGTTTTGCAAAAACAACGCGCCATCATCTTCGGCGATTTCCGCATGGGCACCATCCGCGACGTGTACGACTCCAACTACGATTTCTCCGCCGTAGTCAACCACATTTCGCGCACCGCCAAGATTCCTGTGTTGACCGGCTTCCCATTCGGCCACATCACCAACAAAACCACTTTCCCTTTGGGCACGCATGCCAAAGTCCGCAGTAACGGCAACGGCGGTTATTCCGTAACCTTCAGTGGCTATCCTACGCTGAACCCGTCCGCGCTGACACTCGACAGCCTGCTGCCTCCTCCTGTTCCGACTTACGACAGCACTATCTACCGCGACAGCATCACTGAAGAAGTCACCGAATAAGACTTATTCAAATCAAAAGGCCGTCTGAAACCCAGTTTCAGACGGCCTTTTTATATCTTCATCTTAACCGTAACGTCGTTGGAAATCTTTCATAAAGTCGGCCAACGCGTTCACACCTTCAAGCGGCATCGCATTGTAAATACTGGCACGCATACCGCCGACGGTTTTATAGCCCTTAAGCAGGCACAAGCCCTGCAACTCGGCTTCCAACACAAAGCGGCGGTCCAAGTCTTCACTTGCGGTTTTGAAGACCACGTTCATTTTGGAGCGCGCATCAGGATGAATATCATTTATGTAAAAACCGCCGCTGCCGTCTATCGTCTCATACAAGGTTTGAGCCTTTATTCGATTGACCGCTTCAATTTTTTTCACACCGCCCTGCGTTTGCAGCCAGCGGAACACCAAACCCGACATATAAATCGCATAGGTGGACGGCGTGTTGTACATACCGTCGCGGTTGATGTGAGAGCGGTAGTTGAACACATCGGGAATATCGTTCGGACAACGCTCCAGCAAATCCTCGCGGATAATGACCACGGTCGCACCGGCAGGACCGATATTTTTTTGTGCACCGGCATAAATCAAGCCGTAATCGGATACATTAAACTCACGCGACAAAATCTCGCTCGACATATCGCACACCAGCGGCGGCAGGCCGTCTGAAAGTTTGGGGACGTTTTGATACTGCAAACCGTTTACGGTTTCATTAATCGCAAAATGAACAAACGCAGAATTCGGGTTGACATCCCAATCCTCCACCGCAGGCAGGTTTTTATAGGCATATTGCTCGCCGCCATGCGCGGCCAAACGGATTTCGGCATTGCTCAAACGGCTCATCTGTTCATAGGCAATACGGCTCCAGTTGCCCGTTACCACCGCATCGGCAGTCGTAAAACCGTGCGCTAAATTCATGGCCACCATATTAAATTGCGCGGTCGCACCGCCCTGTAAAAACAGGATTTTATAGTTGGACGGAATATTCAAAAGCTGGCGCAAGTCTTGTTCGGCATGATGCAGAATGCTCAAAAACATATCCGAACGGTGGCTCATCGCCATCACGGGGAAACCCGTACCGTTGTAGTCGAGCATTTCCTGTTGCGCGGTACGCAATACCGCTTCCGGCAATACGGCAGGACCTGCGGAAAAATTGTAAATCGGATGTGCGAACATGGCGGCCTTCTTTCTTATTCGGAGAGTATAAGGAAATTGTAGAACCGCCTTGCACATTGTGCAAGCACGAAAAACCAGGAAATACAAGGCCGCCTGAAAACAAAGCAACACCAATTCTTTGTTTTCCAAAATAATTTCAGAGACACCACATCAAAACTTGTCAACAATTTCCTTTTCAGACGGCCTCGCCCCTATCCTTCCATTTACGCAATCACTTCAAAAAATCCACGCCAAATCAACGCTTTTCTTTTATCTTGAAAACAGTTATAATAGGCCAATTTTTCAAATCACACGAAAAATGGCCGCGCGGCCATTTTTTTGTTTATGTACTTCTGGAGAAGCATGGATATTCAAAGCATTCTTGATAAAACCCTGCCCGGCTT
>NZ_JBQCWY010000241.1:0-4233 GCF_051956955.1 Neisseria sp. P0021.S005
GCTTTCACGGTCAGGCCGGGCAGGGCAACGCCGACGCTGGCGGTTTTTTGGCGGTCGGGTGTATTGACGGCCACAACGGGCGAACATTCGCTCAAGCCGTAGCCTTCTAACAATTTGGCGCGCGGGAATTTGGCTTTAAAGTCGTCAATGGTTTGTCCGGCCAGAGGTGCTCCGCCACTGATAAACAGACGGACGCGGTTGAACCATCTGAAATACCAAGGGATTTTAGTTTTACTCATGGCGGTGTAAATGGCCGGTACGCCGAGGAAAATGGTAGCGCGTTTGAGTAAAACCTGTTTCAACACGTTGGAGAACGGGAAGACGGATTTGACCAAAATAATCGAGCAGGCTTGATATATCGGCAGCAAAACCATGGCGGTCAGCGTAAAGCTGTGGAACATGGGCAAGAAGACAACGAAGCGGTCTTTTTGCGAAATTTGGAAAATTTGTTCGATGCCTGAAAGGTTGGAAAACAGGTTGCTATAACTGATTAATGCGCCTTTGGGGTGGCCGGTTGTGCCGGAGGTGTAGATAATGTGCGCCAAATTGTTGGCAGACGGCTGACGGCTCAGATTCGGCTTGCCGGGGAATGTTCGCGCGGCATCGAAATAGCTGTCATCACTACTGGCAGCTTTGGTTTCGCCAATCCAGATGATTTTATTGACTTTGGTTTTGGCTTTGATGTTTTTGAGTTCTTTGGCCAACGACGCTGAGGCGAACATAAAGCGTGCGCCGCAGTCATTGAGGATGTAGGAAAATTCTTCGCTTTTCAAAAAGACATTGAGTGGGACGGCTACCGCTCCGATGGAAGTAATGGCGAAATAGGCAGTAATAAATTCGGGAGAGTTGGAAACGACCAGGGCGACCTTGTCGCCATATTGTACGCCTTCGTGTTGCAGATAGGCGGCGACGGTTTCTACTTCGCGCTTGAGGGAGGAATAGCTGATTTTTTCTTTGTCGTTGAAAATGACCGTGCCTTTACTGTTTTTTTGGCAGGCTGCAGTCAGCATAGCGTAAAAATTAGAGTGGGTGTGCATTTCGGAGTTTGTGTCCATATTGTGTCGATTGATGTACGGTTTCGATGAGCCGTTTATTTCGAAGGATAGGTTTTACATCCTATCGGTAAAATAAGCAAGAGGCCGTCTGAAAATACTTTCAGACGGCCTCTTGCTTTGTCGGGCTTAGGAAAGCAATATTTTGAATTTAAACTTATTTATTGTGTTGATGGGAAAATTCCCATTCTTCAAAAGGCTGGCCGTTCGGAAGATAGCGCAAGCCGATTGTGTTTCTGTCTCGGGTCATTTCGAGTTTACCGTTGAGTTTGAGGCAGGATCTAGATGACAGGTAGGCAGAGCCGATGGTAGAGGCTTTAGACCTAGCCGTTGTTCAGACGGCCATCGGGTACTTTCTTAAACAGGCGATAGAAATTGTCGCTGGTGTTTTGTGCCAATGTTTCCAAGCTCTCGCCGCGCAGATTGGCTAAGAACTCGGCTGTATAGCGGACGTAGGACGGCTCGTTTTGTTTGCCGCGTTTGGGAACCGGCGCGAGGAAAGGCGCATCGGTTTCTACCAAGATTCTATCGGCAGGGACGTATTTGGCGGCTTCCTGTATCAGCGGTGCGTTTTTAAACGTCACAATGCCGGAGAAGGAGATATATAACCCTAAATCCAAAGCGGCTTTGGCAAAGGCGATGTCTTCAGAGAAGCAGTGAATCACGCCGGAGTTGGTGTGGCACTCTTTCAAAATCCGCAACGTGTCTTCGGCCGCATCGCGCGTATGGACGATAACGGGCAGGCCGCTTTCGTTGGCGGCTTGGATATGGTCGGCAAAGCGTTGATGTTGCCATGACAAATCGCCTTTGCACCAGTAATAGTCCAAACCGGTTTCGCCGATGCCGACGATTTTGGGATGTTTGGCCGCTTCTACCATTTCGGCAATGGTAAATTCTTCTGCTTCTTGGCTGTCGGGATGTACGCCGATGGTGCAGTAGATGTGGTCGTGTGCCTGGGCAATGTCGAAGACTTCGGCAAAACTTTGTTTGCTGACGCTGATGGCAAGCGCCTGTTTGACGCTTTGCGCTTCCATATTGGCAAAGACTTCGGGCAGGCGGTCTTTTAGGCCGTCAAAGTTGAGATGGCAATGTGAATCGATTAAATGCATGGTATTACAGGGTAAAAGTAGTACGGTCGCTGCGCAGGCGCGGACCGAGCTCGGCTTCGATCAGGTTTTTTGCCTGCTGGCAGCTTTCGTGTTCGGAAAAGGCAAGGCCTACGCCTTTGGGGCGGTGGGCCGAGGTGCGCGCCGGATTGATCCAAACGACTTTGGTTGGCAGGAAGCGTTTGGGATAGTCGGCGATTTCGACGGCCAAGAGGATGTCTTCGCCTAGGGAGAATACGTCATCGGTCGGCACGAACAGGCCGCCGTGTTCTAAAAACGGCATATAGCAGTTGTACAACAAATTGGGGTCTTTGAGTTGCAAAGCCAACATCTTCGCCGGAATGTCTTTTTTATTCATCATTGATTACCTGTTAGGGTTTGTTTTGCCAAAAATCCAAATATTCGATAAGCAGATACTCAAGCTGCATTTTAACACTCAAGGTATGATATCCGTAAGGGTTGAGCGCGTTCAGACGGCCCAATAGGGCAAACAGCTTGCGTGAATCGGTTTTAGAGGCTGTCTGAAGCAGGGCTTGGGCATGGTGCGGATAATAAAGCGGCGCCATGTTTTGTTGTGCCAAGCCGACATCCATCAGCCACTTTTGCAGCCAGTCGATGAAAACGGCCAGCGGTTGTTTTTGTTTGTCGAACGCGGCGGCGTAGTCGAGTATGGCCAACAGGCGCGGGGCAGCCAGCAGCGTCAGCAACTCTTCGCGTAATGCGTCCAATTCTGGAGTCGGCGTGAATAAAGGTGCGCCGCTGTGGAATGCCAACATGGCTTCGGCATTTTCCACGCCCTGTTGGCGCAGGTATGCCGCAGCCTGCTCATGGGTAGGCGAGGGCAGCACCATCTGGCGGCAACGGCTTTTGATGGTGGGCAGGAGTTTGTCGCGTGCATGGGTAACGAGCAGGAAAACGACGTGTTGCGGCGGCTCTTCCAGAGCTTTCAACAAACCGTTTGCCGCCTGTGTGTTCATGCTTTCCGCCGGATGCACCAATACCACGCGCAGGCCGCCACGGACAGCAGTCAGGTAAATGTTTTCCACAATATCGCGCACGGCATCGATTTTGATTTGCAGGAGTTTGCGTCCTGTTGCCTCGTCTTCGGGAATTTCCGGCGTGAGTTCATAAAAGTCGGGATGGGTATTTTGGCTGAATAAATGACACGAAGCACACTCGCCGCAGGGTTCATGACCGGACTTGGGCGATTCGCACAGCAATGCCTGCGCGACAAAGCGGGCAAACTCGGTTTTGCCGGTATTTTCTTTGCCGGTAAACAGCCAGGCGTTGGGACGGTTTTGCCAATGGGCGGCGAGCTGTTGCCATTGGGTTTCATGCCATGGATAAATCATATCGTTTGGGAACTATAAGGTAGGTGGTTATTATACTCTCAGGCCGTCTGAAAAAGGTTTCAGACGGCCTTTAATAAACTGCCTAAAAATTAATCAAGTATCGTCTTTCTTTGAAATATCAATTATTAAGCTTACTTATTCACAGCCTTTGCACACGCTTGTTTGGGGAAAATGTGCATTTTGTTTGGGAGTAAAGTTGTGCTTAAAATTTAGGCAGATGTGTTTTTTAATTTTAAATCAGACAGTAATCTGATTTATGCACAAGCTGTCCACGAGATTGAATAGTGAAAATGTGCATGGTGGGGATACATTTCAGACGGCCTTATTTGCTGATTTTCAATAAAGCAGTCAAATCCCCGATAAATTTCGATTCCCGTTTGATGAGGTAAACAATCAACGGAAGATTACCCACGGCAACAATCAAATACAGCAGCGTGATGCTGTCAAACAACATCAGCAAAACTGCGCTCAAAATGGCGGCTGACACCATAAATACGCCGTTGATGATGTTGTTGGCGGCGACGGCGTGGGCGCGGAAGGTTTCGCTGCTGGCGGTTTGCAACCAAGTGTAGAGCGGTACGGAGAAAAAGCCTCCGAAAAAGCCGATGGCCGACATCACGAGCATAATCGGATACGCTTTAGCTTGCGATAAAAACCAAATAATGCCGTTTAATTCGGTAAAGCGTTGGCCTTGGATCAGCCACACCAGCAATAATCCACAGA
>NZ_JBQCWY010000242.1:0-4232 GCF_051956955.1 Neisseria sp. P0021.S005
AAGCCGGGCAGGGTTTTATCAAGAATGCTTTGAATATCCATGCTTCTCCAGAAGTACATAAACAAAAAAATGGCCGCGCGGCCATTTTTCGTGTGATTTGAAAAATTGGCCTATTATAACTGTTTTCCAGATAAAAGAAAAGCGTTGATTTGGCGTGGATTTTTTGAAGTGATTGCTTAAATGGAAGAGATTGGGATGAGGCCGTCTGAAAAGGGAATTGTTGACAAGTTTTAATTTGGCTTTTCTGAAATTTTTTTAGAAAACAAAGAATTGGTATTGCTTTGTTTTCAGACGGCCTTGGATTTCCTGATTTTTCGTGCTTGCACAATGTGCAAGGCGGTTCTACAATTTCTTCATACCCTCCGAATAAGAAAGATGGCCGCTATGTCCGCACACCCGATTTATAATTTTTCCGCAGGTCCTGCCGTATTGCCGGAAGCCGTATTGCGTACCGCGCAACAGGAAATGCTCGACTACAACGGTACGGGTTTTCCCGTGATGGCGATGAGCCACCGTTCGGATATGTTTTTGAGCATTCTGCATCATGCCGAACAAGACTTGCGCCAGCTTTTGAATATTCCGTCTAACTATAAAATCCTGTTTTTACAGGGCGGTGCGACCACGCAATTCAATATGGCGGCCATGAATTTGGCGCACGGTTTTGCGACTGCCGACACGGTGGTAACGGGCAACTGGAGCCGTATTGCCTATGAACAGATGAGCCGTTTGAGCAATGCCGAAATCCGTTTGGCCGCGCATGGTGGCGAGCAATATGCCTATAAAAACCTGCCTGCGGTTGAGGATTGGGATGTCAACCCGAATTCCGCGTTTGTTCATTTTGCGATTAATGAAACCGTAAACGGCTTGCAGTATCAAAACGTCCCCAAACTTTCAGACGGCCTGCCGCCGCTGGTGTGCGATATGTCCAGCGAGATTTTGTCGCGTGAGTTTGATGTATCAGATTACGGCTTGATTTATGCCGGCGCGCAAAAAAATATCGGCCCTGCCGGTGCGACCGTGGTCATTATCCGCGAGGATTTGCTGGAGCGTTGTCCGAACGATATCCCCGATGTGTTCAACTACCGTTCTCATATCAACCGCGACGGTATGTACAACACGCCGTCCACTTATGCGATTTATATGTCGGGCTTGGTGTTCCGCTGGCTGCAAACGCAGGGCGGTGTGAAAAAAATTGAAGCGGTCAATCGAATGAAGGCGCAAACCTTGTATGAGGCGATAGACGGCAGCAGCGGTTTTTACATCAACGATATTCATCCTGATGCGCGTTCCAAAATGAACGTGGTCTTCAAAACCACAAGCGAGGATTTGGACCGCCGCTTTGTGTTGGAAGCCGAGTTGCAGGGCTTGTGCCTGCTCAAGGGCTATAAAACCGTCGGCGGCATGCGCGCCAGCATTTACAATGCGATGCCGCTTGAAGGTGTGAACGCGTTGGCCGAATTTATGAAAGATTTCCAACGACGTTACGGTTAAGACTTAAGATAAAAAGGCCGTCTGAAACTGGGTTTCAGACGGCCTTTTGATTTGAACAAGCCTTATTCGGTCACTTCTTCAGTAATGCTGTCGCGGTAGATGGTGCTGTCGTAAGTCGGTACGGGAGGTGGCAGCAGGTTGTCGAGTGTCAGCGCGGACGGGTTCAGCGTCGGGTAGCCGCTGAAGGTGACGGAATAACCGCCGTTGCCGGTACTGCGGACTTTGGCATGCGCGCCCAACGGGAAAGTGGTTTTGTTGGTGATGTGGCCGAATGGGAAGCCGGTCAACACAGGAATCTTGGCGGTGCGCGAAATGTGGTTGACAACGGCGGAGAAGTCGTAGCTGGAATCGTACGCGTCACGGATGGTGCCCATGCGGAAATCGCCGAAGATGATGGCGCGTTGTTTTTGCAAAACACCTGACAGATAAAGCGTATTGAGCATGCGCTCGATGCGGTAGGGTTGCTCGCTGACGTCTTCGATAAAGAGGATGCCGCCTTGAATATCGGGCATGTAGGGCGTACCGGCGAGGGAAGCGAGTACGCTTAGGTTGCCGCCCCATAATGTACCTTCGACGTTGACATCAGCGCGTTGGATGGTTGGAACATCAACGATGTTGACGTTGTTGGTCGTGCCGCGGATGAAGGAATCCATGGTAAAGACGCTGGGGTCTGCTTTGCCGAATTCGCTGTACACCATCGGGCCGGCAAAGCTCATCATATTGCCTTTGGCCAACAGGGCGAGTTGGACGGCGCACACGTCGCTGAAACCAAAGAACAATGTGCCGCGTTCGCGCATTCTGGCGCCGAGTGAGGCAAAGTCGATTTGCGGTAGGATGCGTGCCGCGCCGTAGCCGCCGCGCAGACCCATCAAGACTTTAGGTGTTTCAACCCGGCCGTTGGCAACGTCTTGGAAGTCGGCGGCACGTTGGGCGTCGCTGCCGGCAAAGCGTTGGTAACGGCGGCTGCCTGCCTGTTGGTTAGTCACGGTAAAGCCCGCGTTGTAGAGGCGTGTCAGGCCGGTGGTCACGCGGTTGGGGTCTTCGGCGAAGCCTGACGGCGCAACAACGCGCAGGAGGTTGTCGCCGGAACGTGGCGGATGGGGTTGCTTAGGTTGCACGGTTTTGGCTTTCGCGGTGGTAGAAGTGGTTTTGGTTTGCGGCGTGGTGGTCGTGCCTGTGCCGCAGGCTTGCAACAACCCTGCGCCTGCCGCGGCAGAGCAGGTACGCAGGAAATGGCGGCGCGTGGTGGAGGTCATTGAGGTTTTCCTTTTGTTATATGTTCAGACGGCCTGAACTGGGCGTGTCGGACCTTACAGGTCGTCTGAAAGTTTAAGCGATTAAGTTTTTGATTTGTTGCGGCCAATTTTCGGGCAGGGTCATGCCGTGTTCGTGTACGGGTGCGGCCCAAATCGGTGCAGGGAAGTTGGCGTCGTTTTCAAAGCGGGCGATGACGTGCCAATGCAGATGGGGCACAACATTGCCGAGGCTGGCCAGATTGATTTTGGCCGGGCGGAAGACTTGGCGCATTGCGGCTTCAACCTGATACACCATTTCCATGATTTCGTTGCGTTCGGCAGGGGAAAGGTCGGTCATCTCGGAAACATGGTCATTCCAAATAACGCGGCAGAATGCCGGTGCGCCGGCTTCGTTGTGGACGGCGATCACGCGCAGGTTTGGCGTTTGCAGCAAAATGTCTTCGTTGTCGGCAGTGCAGATGGGGCAGGTCATGGGTTTTTCTTTCTCAGTCTGAATAGGAATCGGATGATTGCCATCAGGATTTTTAGAACGAGGTAAATGGCAGTCAGAGATATGAATGCGAAAAGCCACGGTTCAGGTATAAACCACCAAAATAAATAGGCGGGCGTGATTAAGTCGGCACATTCTTTGGCACTCTTAACGTGATCGCACAAGCCAAAGCGAAAAAAATCATCGACATCATGAAAGGGCGAATAGGCGAACATAAGCGCTATGGGCATCACACAAATCAATGCAATGATGGCAATCCAAAAGAATGGTTTGAGATGTTTGAGTGCAGTTATGGACGAAGTTTATGCAAATTTTGCCGCCCCCTGATTGGCAAGTTCGTCGGCTTTTTCGTTTTCAGGGTGTCCGGCATGGCCTTTCACCCACGTCCAGCGGACATCGTGCTGTTGAACCAGACTATCCAGTTCTTTCCATAAATCATCGTTTTTGACCGGTTTCTTGGCGGCGGTTTTCCAGCCGTTTTTTTTCCAGCCGTGTATCCAGCTTTCCATGCCGTTTTTGACGTATTGCGAGTCGGTGCAGATGACGACTTGGCAGCGGCGTTTTAGGGACTTCAGCCCTTCGATGACGGCGGTCAGCTCCATGCGGTTGTTGGTGGTTTCGGCTTCGCCGCCGAACAATTCTTTTTCATGTGTGCCGTAGCGCATAAATACACCCCAGCCGCCTGCGCCGGGGTTGCCTTTGCATGCGCCGTCTGTGTAGAGGTAAACGGGTTTATCCATGGGCATGTCTTTGTCGAATAAGGCGGTATCATAACATAAGGCCGTCTGAAATATCGGCAAATACGGTTTGCGCGTGTAAAATACCCTGCACTTATCACTCGTATAGAAAGCAGGCAGATATGGGATTATTCAGCGGCCTTTTGGGCAATGCTTCGCAAAAAGACGCCGATGCGGTGGAACGCGATTTGGCGAATATCCTGATTGATGGCGAACAGGTAAAAATGGCATTCAGCCTGGTGCGCGATTTGATTGTGT
>NZ_JBQCWY010000243.1:0-4221 GCF_051956955.1 Neisseria sp. P0021.S005
CTAAGAATTTATTTAGCTATTATCGCATAAATTAAGAAAAAGTATAGTTTTATTTTTATTTTTCAGACGGCCTGTGTTTTTTGTATACAACAGGCCGTCTGAAAATTTGAATAATCAATTAGTTGGTCAATGATGCAAAAACTTGGAAATAGTCGGGGAAAGTTTTATGCGTGCATCTCGGGTCGTTGATGATGACGGGGACGCCCAAAAGCGAAGCCAGCGAGAAACACATGGCCATGCGGTGGTCGTCGTAAGTATCGATGACGGCATCGGGGGTAAGTGTTTCGGGCGGCGTAATATGGATGGCTTCGGCTTCTTCAACGACTTCAGCCCCCAGTTTGCGCAGCTCAGTTGCCATGGCGGCGATACGGTCGGTTTCTTTGACGCGCCATGAGCCGATATTGCGCAGGGTGCAGGGTTGTTTGGTGGCCAGTGCGACGATAGCCAGAGTCATGGCCGCGTCTGGAATATGGTTGGCATCTAAATCAAAAGCCTGAATATTGCGCTCGGCAGGACGGGAAATTTCAACAAAATTTTCGCCCCAAATGACATCTGCGCCGATTTTCTCCAGTTCGCGCACAAAGGCAACGTCGCCTTGGATGCTGTGCGCACCGATACCGGTTACGCGGATGGGTGTACCCGCAATCAGGCCTGCGCCCAAGAAATAAGACGCGCTGGAGGCATCGCCTTCTACATATAAATGTTCGGGCGCATGATATTTGGCTCCGGCCGGGATGTTAAATACACGGTAGTCTTCATTGATGATGTCTACACCAAACTGCGCCATCAGCTTGAGCGTGATGTCGATATAAGGTTTGGAAATCAACTCGCCTACCATGTGGATTTCAAAAGCTTGTCCGGTCAAGGGTAAAGCCATCAGCAGGGCGGTCAGGAATTGGCTGGAAACATTGCCTTTAATCGGAATAACGCGCTCGCCGTTGTCTTGGCGTTTACCGATCTGAAGCGGCGGATAGTTTTCATTGCCCAGATATTGTACGTCTGCGCCGGCAATGCGCAGCGCGTCCACTAAATCGCCGATAGGGCGTTCGTGCATACGCGGCACGCCATGCAGATGATAGTCGCCACCCAAAACGGCAAGTGCGGCAGTCAAAGGGCGGAATGCCGTACCGGCGTTGCCTAAAAACAAATCGGCGGTTTGGTTGGGAAAGCGGCCGCCGGTGCCATGAACTTTCAGACGGCCTTCAGGTAAAGATTCAATTTGTACGCCGAGTTTGTCGAGTGCTTCAAGCATTCGGTCGGTATCGTCGGATTTGAGCAAAGAATGGATTTCGCAAACGTTGTCGGAGAGTGCGGCCAAGAGTAGCGTGCGGTTGCTGATGCTTTTGGAACCGGGCAGGGCAACGGTCGAAGGCTTGAGTGTAGAAGCGGGCAGGCGGATGGATTCGGTCATGGCTGGACTAAGCTCGTATGAATTGTAAATAGACCGATATTATACGCAGGCAAAGGCCGTCTGAAAAATGAAGAGGGCGCAATTTATTTGTGAAAAAATGAATTTTTATATTGTTGCACTATCTCCTAATCGTTTATTTTGAAATTTTCTGCTTCTGTTTTGTGTTTGCTGCTATAACTTATTTTGTTGTGGCAGGTATATAACCAAACACCATAAGAAAATCAGAAACCATTCTTTCCTATTTTTTCAGACGGCCTTTAATATCGGCGGACAATCATTGATAAAGTAAGAGCACGACCATGAGCCATTATCCTTTGTTTGCCGATTTAAAAGACCGCCCAGTTTTACTGGCAGGCGCGGGCA
Source organism: Neisseria sp. P0021.S005 (assembly GCF_051956955.1). Classification (NCBI taxonomy): domain Bacteria; kingdom Pseudomonadati; phylum Pseudomonadota; class Betaproteobacteria; order Neisseriales; family Neisseriaceae; genus Neisseria; species Neisseria sp. P0021.S005. The sequence goes on from NZ_JBQCWY010000243.1 coordinate 1,775, forward strand.
AGGTTGCCGAGCGCAAGGCGGAAAGCCTGTTATCTGCAGGAGCGCGCGTGCGCGTTGTTGCGGAAACTTTGAATCCGCAGTTTCAGCAATGGGCGGCTGAAGGGAAAATAGTTTGGCTGGGCGGTTTGTTTGAAGAAGCCATGTTGGAAGAGGTGTATTTCGTTATTGCGGCGACGGATAATGGCATGTTTAACCGCCGTGTTTTTGACGCAGCGGAACGACGGGCGAAATTGTGCAATACGGTGGATACGGCGGATTTGTGTTCGTTTATCGTGCCTGCCGTGGTGGATAGAGGACCGTTGAAGATAGCCATATCCAGCGGTGGTACTGCGCCTGTATTGGCGCGGAAATGGTGGCAGATTATTGAAACATTGATTCCGCTGCATACGGGCACGATGGCGCGTATTGCCGGAAAATGGCGCGAAAAGGTTAAACAGACAATTCATCATGTCGAACGACGCCGTTATTTTTGGGAAAAGTTGTTCGACAGCCGTTTCAGTATTTTTGCAGCCCAAAACAATATCGAGGCGGCAGAACGTGAATTGATCACGCAGTTAAACCGGGAAACGCCGTTTGGCGGCGAAGTGGTTTTGGTGGGCGCAGGGCCGGGTGATCCGGGCTTGCTGACCATACATGCTTTGCAGGCGATTCAGGCTGCGGATACCGTATTTTACGATGCTTTGGTGTCGGATGAGATTTTGGCGATGGTGCGTAAAGATGCGGTGAAAATCAGCGTGGGCAAGCGCGCCGGCGCACATCATGTCCAGCAGGAAGAAACCAACCGTCTATTGGTTGAACATGCTCAAAAAGGTGAGCGCGTGGTGAGGTTGAAAGGCGGCGATTCTTTTGTGTTCGGGCGCGGCGGGGAGGAAGTGCAAACCCTGCATCAGGCCGGAATTGCTTACCGCATTGTGCCGGGCATTACTGCCGCGCTTGGTGCCACTGCTTATGCCGGTATTCCGTTAACCCATCGCGATTGCGCCCAAAGTGCTTTATTTGTGACCGGCCACAGCAAACACGAGGGCAGTCAGCCCGATTGGCAGACTTTGGCTTTAAGCCGCCAAACGTTGGTAATCTATATGGGGACGCTTAAAGCGACCGAGATTGCGGAAAAACTGATGGCTTATGGCAGACAGCCTTCTACACCCGTTGCCGTGATTTCCAATGGGACTTTACCGAATCAGACCGTGCGGACAGGCAGTCTGAAAGATTTAGGCTTGTTGGCCGCCGAAGCGGAGCGTCCGGCTTTAATGGTAATTGGCGAAGTGGTTGCCCTGCGCAATGAGATGAAATGGTTCGGAGAAGGTATCGAATATTTCGAAGAAGCCGCGTAAAGAGAATGGATTAAATCAGGCCGTCTGAATATTGGTTTCAGACGGCCTTGCCTTATTTAAAAGCTTGGCAATATTGCTGATAACGTTCTGCCAGTCCGTATAGAATGAGTGCGGTCAGCCCCCAGATGTCGTAGTGTTGGAAAGGCAGGGCGGGGAGGGCGAGGGTTTGATTGTTGTGATGAAGTTGACGGAATGTATAGTTTTGCAGGTTTAAGGCACAATCCAAAGGCAGATAAAAAATTTCTGCTACTTCGTCGGGGTTGGCTTTGGGGTTGACGGGCTGGACGCAAATTGCCGGAACAGGTGTAACACGGTAGCCGGAAGGCGTGTCATAAAAGGGTAGCGGCGCAAAAGTTTGCCATGCAGTAATCGGAATGGCGGTTTCTTCATAAGCTTCTCTTAACGCCGTTGCCGTTAGGCTGTCGTCTTGGACATCTTTGCGGCCGCCGGCAAAGGCGATTTGCCCGGTGTGCTGCCTTAAGGTCTCGGCTCTTTTGGTCAGTAAGATTTGCCACGTTCCTTCATGCAAGACAATACCGACCAAAACGGCTGCTTCTTTGACCGTGTGGGCGGTAAATAATTGATTGCGCTCTGCTTGCATACGGCTGCTGAAGTGTGAAGCTTGAGTGAGGAAATGGATAAGGTGGTCGGTATTCATTTTTGGCGCCGATCGTTTTATGCAGATGAGGATTACACAAGGTTTACGGTTACCGTGTCAACAAAATAGAGTGCGTGTGTTACAGTTATGCCTGAATGATAAATAAAGCTTTGCGTCTGTTTTGCAGATGCTTAGGCCGTCTGAAAATGCCGGCAGGTTCTCAAAAAGGATAGTTATGTTGTTTTCCCCATCCCGTATTCGAGTAGCAGCTGCGGCTGTCATGATGTTGTTTGCTACACAAACTTTTGCCGCGCCCGGCGATTCAAATGCAGTTTTTGAATCAGCTAAGATTATTAAAAAGAAAAGCCGTGCCGACCGTTTTTCTCCCGAAGAGCGCGAGCAGGAGCGGATACGTCTGTTGGGTATACAAAACCGCACCTCGCAGGTTTTCACTTTGTTAAATTCAGAACTGGCTTTACAAAAGGGCGATGCGGCTTCTGCACTGTTTACGTATA
>NZ_JBQCWY010000244.1:0-4218 GCF_051956955.1 Neisseria sp. P0021.S005
TGTCGGCATCTTTGGCAATCAGTTTGCCCATAATCGGCAACAGTTTGAAAGAGTAGAGGTCGTACACGCCTTCCAAAGGTTTGTACACTTTGGAGAATTCCAACACCAGCAGGGTGCCGCCCGGTTTCAATACGCGGTACATTTCTTTCAGCGCGGCATCTTTGTGCGTCATGTTGCGCAGGCCGAATGCGACGGAAACCAGATTGAAATAGTTGTCGGGAAACGGCAATTTTTCAGCGTCTGCCAACGATACGGGCAGAATCATGCCTTCGTTGAGCAGGCGGTCGCGGCCGACCGTCAGCATGGAGGAGTTGATGTCTGTCAGCCAAACTTCGCCTTCTTTGCCCACACGTTTCGCCCAGCCTCGGGACAAATCGCCAGTACCGCCGGCGATGTCCAATACTTTGTCGCCTTTTTTCAGGCGGGCGGTATTGATGGTGAAATGTTTCCAAACACGGTGCAGACCGCCGGACATTACGTCATTCATAATGTCGTAGTTTTTTGCCACGGAGTGGAAGACTTCGGCAACTTTGCCTGCTTTTTCGTCTTCGTCAACGGTAGAGAAGCCGAAATGGGTTTTGTGGTCGCTCATAGTGTCTGCCTTCTTAAAATAATACGGATTCAGATATTGAATACGTCGAAATCGCCAACCACTTTCGACGCGGGAAATATAGTTTGTGGCTGCCGCTCCAGCATCAGGCATTGCTCTTCTTCGGTATAACGTGCGCTGATGTGGGTCAGGTAAAGTTCTTTCACATTGGCTTGCAAGGCCAGCTTGGCGGCATCGGATGCGGTCGAATGGAATACTCGTTCCGCTGTTTCTTCATCGCCTGCCGCAAAGGTTGCTTCATGCACCAAAACATCTGCGTTTTGCGCGGCGCGCACTGCCTGCGGGCAGGCTTTGGTATCGCCGAAGATGGCCACTACCCATCCTTTTTTGGGCGGGGAGATGAACGCTTTGCCGTCAATGATTCTGCCGTCGTCCAATGTCGGCTTCGCCTTTTTTCAGACGGCCTTTCCGCCGCAACCGCCGCTACCGCAGGAATGTGTGCGTTTGGGTTTTAAATCTTCTGCACTTGGCGTTCTAGACGCGCCTGCTTTCTCGAGGCGGTCGAGATAGTCTTGCCAAAGCGCGTCTTGATTGTGCGCCAGTCGGTAGAGATAGTCCCAGTCGTAAAGGCCGCTGTCGTGGCCGTCTGAAAAAGTAATTTTCAAGGCGTATTGGCCGACGGGGTCTAAATCGGTAATGCTGACTTCGGCTTTGCCTGTTTGCAAAACATCTTGGCCGGCACCGTGTCCGCGCACTTCCGCGCTGGGCGAGTACACGCGCAGGTATTCGGCAGGAAGGCTCTTGGCACCGTCAACATAGACCAAAGTCAGTACGCGCCGCTCTTGCTGGAGGCGGATTTCTTGTGGGATTTTATCGGCTTGGGTCATGTCATGCTCCGTTCTTTTTACGCAAATAGGCAACGCGTACAGAAAAAATACCGCCAAGTACGGCAAATAGCACGATTGCGTAGAGTGAAAACCGTATTAGGCTCACTTGGGTGTCCGCCGTCAGCCCCAAAGGCAGCAACATCACGGCAACGAACAGTAAAAATGCGGCCAACATGGCGGCAATGCTGGCAAAGGCATAGCGGGTATTGGCTGCTGTTTGCGGATGTTTGGTCATATTGGATAGCTTGCCATAGGGGGGTGAGGCGGTATTTTATCAGCTTTTTGGTGCTTCATGCCGTCTGAAAACGGCTTTATTTCCATAAATAAAGTGTAATGGCGCGCCTGTCTTCGCCTTCGGGCATTAAGCGGATGCTGCTGCCTTTGCTTCCGTTGACACGGATAATAATACCGCCGGCCTGTCGTTCGATAATGTCGATTTGGGTGTCGCGGTTCATGCGGTAGTTGTAGCGTTCGCATTGCTTCAAGCACCAAAAATCCTGCCAATGGATAAAATATTTTTGTCCGGATTCGATGGCCAGCGTTTCACCGCCTTTGACGATGAAGTAAGGATAATCGGGTTTTTGCGTGCTGAATGTCCATTCGGCCGTTTTGTCTTTTCCGTTTTGACGGTATTCGAACACGGCTCGGTAGTCGGTGTCGTATTCCAATGGTTGTAAAGGAAACAGCGCAAATTGACGTTCGGTCAGGAGGCGGTTCGGGTCATTATCTTTATCTAAGATTTTGACGTCTCTGATTTCTTTTGTGTCCTGATACAGTTTGAACGAACGCATTTTGACCGGAGGCGATTGTTCTGAGAAGGCGATGCTGATCGGATTGCCGGTCATTTCATAATGCGGCATAGGGTCGGGACGTTCGCCGTGGAAAACCGGCGAAGCGAAGTTGCCTTGCGGATAGGTGATGTAAGGCTGGGTTTTGCGGTTGGAAATTTCATCCGCATAAACAATGGCATGACCATGACAGGCATCTTGATAAAACGAACGGCTGAGGTCGGATAGGGGGCGGTTTTTTTGGCAGAGGCTGTTGAATCTGCTGTCGCCTTGATTGATGCTTAACGCGATTTGTTTGCCTTGTGATTCAAACGACGCTCCGGCCTCGTCGATATTTTGATCGAGTAAGGAGAGACGGTGGTAAATCGCCGTCATTAGATTGTCCAGCTGATGTTGGGCAGGCAGATGGTCGTTGATTTTTTCGTTTGGCGGGTGCTGGCCGGTGCTGACGTTTTCGTGCACGCCTTTATAGGCATAACCGGCTTTGCGCGTGCGGTCTGATGGGCGTGGGCCTGTATAAAAGGGATTGCGTATATTTTTTTCGTCATGTCCGTCGTCAGGGTTTTGCAGCAGATAGCGGGCATGATTACGCGCGGCGCGTTCGAGTGTGGCTGAGTGCGCCAGTGCGGGCAGATTGGCTGAGGCGCGGAGGAAGTTTAAATACGCCAAGGCGTCAAAATCGGCAACGGCAGAACGATTTTGCGGCGGTTGGGCGTAGATGAGCTGGTCTTCGGAATAGCGATGGGTTTCGTAGTATTGGAATATACCGAGGGCGACGGCAAAACCACCCAGCCAGTAAAGAATGTGTTTCATTATATGTACTGCGTTCAGACGGCCTTGAGCTACGGCTCTTTTTCTTTGAAACTCATGCCGTTAAATGATTATTTTGATAGCGGCTTGACTTGGAATGCTTCAGGATGGGATTTGAAATATTCGACAGCGATAAATCCGCCGCCAATAATAATCAACAGGGCAATGGCCATGCCGATCATCGCTAAAATGAATTTGTCCATATTTGTCCGTTTGAATGAAGGCCGTCTGAAACACTTGAAAGCGTTCAGACGGCCTTAAAGTCAGGTTAATTAACGTTCGATTTGCGATACGTCGCGTACTGCGCCTTTGTCGGCGGAAGTCGCCATCGCGCCGTAGGCACGCAGGGCTGCGGAGACGTAGCGGTCGCGGTTTTCCGGTTTCCACGCTTTGCTGCCGCGTGCTTCCATTTCGGCACGGCGTGCGGCAAGCTCTTCATCGGAAATGACAAGGTGGATGCTGCGGTTTGGAATATCGATTTCGATGGCGTCGCCTTCGTGTACCAAACCGATTGCGCCGCCTTCTGCCGCTTCAGGCGAAGCGTGACCGATGGACAGGCCGGAAGTACCGCCGGAGAAGCGGCCGTCGGTCAGCAGGGCGCAGGCTTTGCCCAAACCTTTGGATTTCAGGTAAGAAGTCGGATACAGCATTTCTTGCATACCCGGGCCGCCTTTAGGGCCTTCGTAGCGGATAATGACGATATCGCCGGCCACGATTTGATTGCCCAAAATACCTTCTACTGCGTCTTCTTGGCTTTCAAACACGCGGGCGCGGCCGGTAAATTTGAGGATGCTCTCGTCCACGCCTGCGGTTTTCACCACGCAGCCGCGCTCGGCGATGTTGCCGAACAATACTGCCAAACCGCCGTCTTGCGAGTAGGCATGTTCAACATCGCGGATACAGCCTTTTTCGCGGTCGAGGTCGAGGGTTTTCCACATACGGTTTTGCGAGAACGCCTGAGTAGTGCGCACGCCGCCGGGAGCTGCTTTGAAACGCTCGATGGCATGGGTGTTTTCAGGGTTGGTCACGTCCCATTTTTCAATTGCGTCTTTCAGGGTCGGCGCGTGGATGGTGTACACGTCGGTGTGCAGTTTGCCTGCTTTGTCCAATTCTTTCAGGATGGCGAAAATGCCGCCGGCGCGATGCACGTCTTCCATGTAGTAGTCGTGGTTGTTTGGCGCGG
>NZ_JBQCWY010000245.1:0-4214 GCF_051956955.1 Neisseria sp. P0021.S005
CTGCGCTGGGCAACCGCTCCTTGCAGGTGTATTGGAAAGATGAAGAATGCCGCACCATGCTGCTGGTTTTGTCGGGCAGTATTTTGATTTCGGCATTGTATTTATGGCAGCAGGACGTTTATCAAAGCCTTGGCGAAGCTTTGCGCTTTGTCAGCTTCAACTTTGTGTCCATCGGATTGGCAAGCGGTTTCTCCAATGCAGACTTTGCCCAATGGCCGTTGATTGTGTCGCTGTGGATGTTTTTCCTGTCGAACGTATTGGCAAGTTCAGGCTCTATGGGGGGCGGTATTAAAAACGTGCGTGCGTTGGTGTTATTCAAATTCAGCTTGCGCGAAATGTTGATTTTGCTGCACCCGCGTGCGGTTCGTACGGTAAAGGTCAACAACCGTTCCATTCCGGATCGCATGGCGCTGACCGTCATGTCGTTCATCTTTATTTACTTTATGACGGTCATCGTATTCAGCTTTTTACTGATGGCGGCAGGCTTGGACTTTTTATCCGCCTTTACGGCAGTCATTGCCTGTATTACCAATGCAGGGCCGGGTTTGGGGGCAGTCGGTCCGTCACATAATTATGCTGTGCTGAGCGATGTGCAGAAATGGCTGTGTACGGCGGTGATGTTGTTGGGACGTTTGGAGATTTTTACCGTTCTGATTTTGCTAACTCCGGCATATTGGAAGAAATAAGTGTGAGAAAAAGGCCGTCTGAAATTTCAGACGGCCTTTTTATAATGGCTGGGCTTAAGCGTATTGTTTGAGCAATTCTTTGAATTGTTCGCCAGTTTCAGGGTGTTTCAAACCATAAGCCACGGTTGCTTCAAGGTAACCCAATTTGCTGCCGCAGTCGTAGCGTTTGCCATCAAACGCATGAGCCAACACAAACTCATGGTCGAGCAGGCGGGCGATACCGTCTGTCAGTTGGATTTCGTTACCGGCGCCGCTGGGCAGGTTGGTCAACAAGTCAAAAATACGCGGAGTCAGGATGTAGCGGCCGACAACTGCGAGGTTGGAAGGCGCTTCTTCCGGTTTGGGTTTTTCAACTATGTTGGTGATACGTTGATAGCTTTTTAGCTTTTCAACTTCAACGATACCGTAAGAGCCTGTTTGGGAAGGGTCGACGGTTTCAACGCCCAAAATGCTGTTACCGCTTTGGTTGTACACATCAACCATCTGTTTCAATGCACCTTTAGGCGCATCAATCAAATCGTCTGCCAAAATAACGGCAAAAGGTTCATTACCAACGGCAGCCTGCGCGCACAATACGGCATGACCCAAACCCAATGCTTCAGTTTGACGGATGTACATGCAGGTAATGTTGGGAGGCAGGATATCGCGAACGTGCTCCAACAGCTTGTCTTTTTGACGCAATTCCAATTCGGTTTCCAACTCGTATGCTTTGTCGAAGTGGTCTTCGATACTGCGTTTGTTACGGCCGGTGATGAACACCATTTCAGTACAGCCGACTTCAACCGCTTCTTCAACTGCATATTGAATCAGAGGTTTGTCTACGATAGGCAGCATTTCTTTGGGGCTGGCTTTGGTCGCAGGCAAGAAACGGGTGCCCATACCGGCAACGGGGAAGACGCATTTTTTAATGGGTTTCATATTATTATCCTATTTTAACTGTGGGTTTATACCCCAAAAAGTGTAAAGATGTAGTCGTATGTAATGATAATACCACATGATAAAGTATCAGACGGTCTGAAAAGGAGGATTGGTCATAGATACTGTCTTATCCTAGCAACGTCAGTAATTCTTCTTCGCTCAATACGACCACGCCCAACGTTTGGGCTTTTTCCAATTTACTGCCTGCGGCTTCTCCGGCGACAACGTAGTCGGTTTTTTTGGATACGCTACCAGAAACTTTACCGCCGGCAGCCTCAATCATGGCTTGGGCTTGGTCGCGTTTGAGCGTGGGTAAAGTTCCTGTTAATACAAAGGTTTTTCCTGCTATGGTCTCATTGATGCCGTCTGAAATCGTTTCATCTTGAAGCTCAGGCAGCTTTTGATCAAAGAAAGTTTTCATATTTTCAAGCAGGGCTGCGTTTTGCAGTTTACTGCGCCATGTTTGCCAATCGGCAGGCAACGCTTTGTCAGTTTGCAAACCTTCTATGCTTTGTCCGGCAAGCTCCCATAAGGCCAGTGCTTTGGTTTCGCTGATTTTAAAATCAGGCAGGCGGGCAATCCAGCGTTGCGGCTCGGCATAGCGCAACGGCGGGATAGTGACAGCCTGGCTTTGCGGGGCAACACCTACAGCCAGCAGTTCGTCTATCATCGCCTGTTGCGCTTCTTGGGCAAAAAAGTGGGCGATGGAGCGGGCAACCACCGTGCCGATATCGGGCAGGCAGGCGAGGATGGGTTCGGGTGCATGGCGGACGTGTTCCAGTGTACCGAATGCCTGCGCCAGCGTTTTGGCGGTGCGTTCGCCGACGTGACGGATACCGAGGGCAAAAAGGAAGCGGGCAAGTTCAGGCGTTTTGCTGGCTTCTATGCCTGCGAGGATGTTTTCCGCCCATTTAGTTGGCTGTTTTTTACTGGTTTTGCTAAGCAGGGCATTGCCGCTCTCGCTTTCAAAGTCTTCAATCTCACTGTTTGATGGTTCTTCCTCATTAGCTGACGCTTTATCCGCCGTTTCCTTCATTTTTTGCAGGGTTGGGATATCGAGGCGGTAGAGGTCGGCGAAATGACGAACCAAATCTTGTGCTACCAGTTGCTCGATTTGTTTTTGTCCAAGTCCGTCGATGTCCATGGCTTTGCGTGAGGCGAAGTGGATTAAACCTTGCGCGCGTTGTGCTTGGCAAAGCATACCGCCGCTGCATCGGGCAACCGCTTCGCCTTCTTCGCGTTCGATTTCGCTGTGACAGATAGGGCAATGGGTGGGCAGGCGGTAAGGTTTGTGAAGCGGTTCGGAGCGGGTTTCAGAAGGTATTTCGGCAAACAAATCGTCTTGCAGGCCGTCTGAAACAGCAATGTTGGTATCCTGCATTGGGCGGCGTTCAAAAATTACGCGCACCACCTCGGGAATCACGTCTCCGGCACGGCGCACGACAACTGTATCGCCAACGCGCACGTCTTTGCGCGATACTTCGTCCTGATTGTGCAGGGTAGCGTTGGTAACGGTAACGCCGCCGACGAATACAGGTTGCAGGCGGGCGACGGGGGTTACTGCGCCGGTGCGCCCGATTTGTACATCAATGGCTTCGACAATGGTCAATGCTTCTTCGGCAGGAAATTTGTGGGCAATGGCCCAGCGCGGCGCGCGTGAGATGAAACCCAGTTTTTCTTGTTGTGCCAGACTGTTGACTTTGACCACCATACCATCGATTTCGTAAGGCAAAGTAGGGCGTTTTTGCTGCATTTGTTCGTAAAACGCCAATACTTCTTCGATATTTGGGAAGCAGCCGAAATTACCATCAGGCAGGCTGAAGCCAAGCTCTTTACAGTAGCCCAGCTCTTGCAGGTGTTCTTCTGCGATAAAACCGCCTTGTTGTCGGGCGATGGAATAGGGGAAGAAATGCAGTTTGCGCTGTGCCGTAATGCGCGAATCGAGTTGGCGCAGACTGCCGGCGGCGGCATTGCGCGGATTGGCGAAAGGTTTTTGTCCGTTTTCAGCCTGTCGTTCGTTTAAAGCGGCAAAATCGGCTTTAAGCATCAGTACTTCGCCGCGTATTTCGATAAACTCGGGAATGTTTTCTCCATGCAGACGCAGGGGGATGTTGGATACGGTTTTGACGTTTTGGGTAACGTCTTCGCCTGTGGTGCCGTCTCCACGGGTTGCCGCTTGAGTCAATACGCCGTCGCGGTACAGCAGGCTGATGGCCAGACCGTCAAATTTAGGTTCGATAACGTATTCCGGTTTTTCTCCATTTAAACCGCCACGAACGCGCTCATCAAAAGCGTACATTTCGGCATGGTCAAACACACCGTTTTCGTCTTGTGGCGAGAAGGCGTTGGTCAGCGACAGCATCGGTATTTCGTGGCGTACTTCGGCAAAGCCTGCTAAAGGCTCGCCACCGACGCGCTGGGTCGGGCTGTCGGGCAGTTTGAACTCGGGGTAGTTTCGCTCCAATGCCTCGAGCTCGCGGAATAATTTGTCGTATTCGGCGTCGGGTACGCTGGGCGCATCTAGGGTGTAGTATTCGTAGGCGTAGCGGTTGAGGAGGTCGGTCAGGTATTTGATACGTTGTGCGGTCGGATTCATGAGCAATCGAAATA
>NZ_JBQCWY010000246.1:0-4213 GCF_051956955.1 Neisseria sp. P0021.S005
ATTTAATATCATTCATTTTACATTACTCACCAAAGAATTGTTTCCACAGATAATATCTTGAATTTGATGCTGATTATTTGGTAATGAATTTCCAATATACTGACTTTCTAAAATTCCCTGAAACTCAGAGTTGCAACTAAAATTATTATTAACTGTAACATTAACTAATTTTGATATCGTTTGCGTGTTATCATTATGTTTTATAATGGAGAAATTTCTAAAGTCTTCAGCTATCTTTACCTCAGGATTAATATTTAACTTCACGGTATTAAATTTACTATCTTCTAAATAGCAAACTTTTTGACCTTCATAAGCAGGCATAAGCTTAACATATTTATTAAAAACAGAAAAAATATCTGCCAATTCTTTTAATCTAATATTAGCAAAGCCCTCCAATAAACCTGTCACATATGCCTCATTTTTCCCTAACAGTTTTTGCAATTCCTCAGGTTGGATTTGGGCATATTCCATCTCTAGAGCCAGTCTTTCTGACAATTCAATAAGAATATCTTCTTGATATACTGCTTGATCAAATTCACTTCTACTACTTAAAGCTAGTACGTTAGTCTTCATAACTGAATCCATTTTTTTCGAATTTATCTTTTTCTTGCAAAGAAATTTCTGTATCTTTTGGATGTAATTTTTCTGTTTGTTTTCTCAAAAAATGTGTAATACACATTAGTTCCTCACCATATGGGTTGCAATCCCAAAAATAAGCACGTAAATGAGCTAAATCATTAATAGAACCATTTTCTTCATTGAATTTATCCCAATCGGTACAGTGAGCATATTTAATTGCTTTAAATGGATATTTTTCATTATTTATTGCTTCTGGCATTTTTAAAGCTTCCCCATTTATGTATCTACGAATCCTAGCAACAAGCCCAACAGCGGGCGTTCCAAATAACTCGTGAACTTTATTAAGTTTATTTATACCATTTGTATCTCTTTGCGCTTGCTCCAAAATAACAGATATTTTTACTGTCCCTTTATAAAACAAATGTGGTGGATAATCATTATAACCATGCATTTTGTTTATCATCCATAAATAAGGTATTTATTGTGAGAAATAACATTTTTGAAAGTATAGCACAGTTAAAACAACAAATTCTCTTTAATCCCCCGAATCCTATCCCGCAACACAGCCGCTTCTTCAAACTGCAAATCCCTAGCTGCCTGCTGCATGGCTTTTTCCAGTTTGGCGATTTCTTTAATCGCGTCTTCTTCATTGTGAATCTCGCCGACTTTGACTTTGTTTTTGCCTTTCAGACGGCCTTTGCCGCTGTCTTCTTCGTGGTACACGCCATCGATGATGTCTTTGACCTGTTTTTTAATCTGCTGCGGCACGATGTCGTGTTCTTCGTTGAATTTAATCTGTTTTTCGCGGCGGCGTTCGGTTTCATCGATGGCGGCTTTCATGGAATCGGTAATTTTGTCGGCGTACAGGATGGCGACACCGTTCACGTTGCGCGCGGCTCGGCCTATGGTTTGAATCAGGCTGCGGTGGGAGCGCAGGAAGCCTTCTTTGTCAGCGTCGAGGATAGCGACGAGGGAGACTTCGGGGATGTCCAAGCCTTCGCGCAAGAGGTTGATGCCGACGAGTACGTCAAACAATCCGAGCCGCAAATCTCTAATAATTTCAACACGCTCTACGGTATCAATGTCGCTGTGCAGGTAGCGCACTTTGATGCCGAGTTCGCTGTAATAGTCGGTGAGTTGTTCCGCCATGCGTTTGGTGAGGGTGGTAACGAGCACGCGTTCGCCTTTTTGGATGCGGTCGTTGATTTCGCTCATTAAGTCATCAACTTGGGTGGCGACGGGGCGGATGATGATTTGGGGATCGACCAGCCCGGTGGGGCGGACGACTTGTTCGACTACTTGTCCGGCGTGTTCTTCTTCGTATTTGGCGGGGGTGGCGGAAACGAAAATGGTTTGCGGCATGACTTTTTCAAATTCGTGGAACTTGAGCGGTCGGTTGTCTCGGGCGGAAGGCAGGCGGAAGCCGTAGTCCACGAGGTTTTGCTTGCGCGATGCGTCGCCTTTGTACATGCCGCCGATTTGGGTGACGGTAACGTGGCTTTCGTCGATGAACATGATAGCGTTGTCGGGCAGGTAGTCCATCAGCGTGGGCGGCGGTTCGCCTTCTTTTTTTCCGGAGAAGTGGCGGGAGTAGTTTTCGATGCCTTTGCAGAAGCCCATTTCGTAGAGCATTTCGAGGTCGAAGCGGGTGCGCTGTTCAATGCGTTGTTGTTCGACAGGGCGTTGTTCGCGGGCAAAAAATTCAATGCGTTCGCGCAATTCTTCTTTGATGGACTCGCAGGCGCGCAAGACGGTGTCGCGCGGGGTAACGTAGTGGCTGGATGGGAAGACGGTGTAGCGGCCGACGCGTTGGTGCAGGCTGCCTGAAAGCGGGTCGAACATATCGAGTCGGTCGATTTCGTCATCGAACAGGCTGATGCGCAAGGCGTTTTCGGAGCTTTCAGCAGGGTACACGTCAATCACGTCGCCGCGTACACGGAAGCTGCCGCGTTTGAAGTCCAAATCACCGCGTTCGTACTGCATGGAAACGAGTGTGGCAATGATGTCGCGCTGCTCGATGGTATCGCCTTCTTTGACGGACAACACCATTTGTTGATATTCGGTCGGGTCACCGATACCGTAAATGGCGGACACGGTGGCGACGATAATCACGTCGTCGCGCGTCATCAGGTTTTTGGTGGCGGAAAGGCGCATCTGCTCGATGTGTTCGTTGATCGCGCTGTCTTTTTCGATGAACAAATCGCGGCTGGGCACATAGGCTTCAGGCTGATAATAGTCGTAGTAGGAGACGAAATATTCCACCGCGTTTTCGGGGAAAAACTCGCGCATTTCTGCATAAAGCTGGGCGGCAAGGGTTTTGTTGTGCGCCATGATGATAGCAGGGCGGCCGCTTTGAGCAATGACGTTCGCCATGGTGTAGGTTTTACCCGAACCGGTTACACCAAGCAAGGTTTGATAGGCCAGGCCGTCTGAAAGCCCTTCGAGCAAGCCGGCAATGGCAGCGGGCTGGTCACCGGCAGGAGGAAATGGCTGATGGAGTTTAAACGGAGAATTGGGATATTGGATGACTTCCATAAGACAGCCTGTTTTATGTTCAGGTAAAGAGAGGATTATAACAAAGGGTCGTCTGAAAATTGATAGTGTGCTAATCTGACAAGACTAAATATTTCATCTCCTTCCTTAGCTAACTGAGGTTAGTTATGTTAGCAGGAACAATTAAATTAGGGGCTGTACTAGATTAGCAGATATGTTACCCTCGAAATATGAAGATAACGCACTGCAAATTAAAGAAAAAAGCACAGAAAGAACTGCTCCGTTTTTTTGTACTGGAAGTTACCGCCCGTTCTGCAGTCGATATTTTGGGTATCCATCCCAATTCAGCAGCACTGTTCTACCGTAAAATCCGCACGGTTATAAACTATCATTTGGCCTTGGCTGCCGATGAGGTTTTCGAGGGCCCTGTCGAGCTGGACGAAAGCTATTTCGGCGGACAGCGTAAAGGCAGGCGTGGTCGCGGTGTGGCAGGAAAAGTGGTTGTCGTCGGCATTCTGAAACGCAACGGACGGGTCTATATCGTTGTGGTGGATAATGCCAAGTCTGAAACGTTACTCCCTGTCATTAAAAAGAAAATCATGCCGGACAGTATTGTTTATACCGATAGTCCGAGCAGCTACGACAAGTTGGACGTGAGCGGTTTCATCCATTACCGCATCAACCATTCCAAGGAATTTGCCGACCGTCAGAACCACATTAATGGCATTGAGAATTTTTAGAATCAGGCAAAACGTGTCTTGCGAAAATACAATGGAATCGATCGCAAATCTTTCCCGCTGTTCTTGAAAGAATGCGAATTTCGATTTAACTTCGGCACACCGTCCCGGCAGCTAAAAATCCTGCGGGATTGGTGTGGAATTTAGAGCTAATCTAGTACAGCCCCTTAAATTATCCTCTCCCGAAAGGATGTATCCCCCACGTCCTTTTCTTTATCCGCTTCCTCCCTTTCGATCAGATTTCTACCCCGTAAAAGGCTTACACTCCGCATCATTGCCCCTAAATATCTCCTCACCGTCCGTACAGCTTCCCTTCACCTTCATCTTCCCGCACACTACCGCCGTCAACGACTCGTTCAAGCGTAATACTCTCGGCTCCGCCTCCCTGTCCAGAGCCACCGCCT
>NZ_JBQCWY010000247.1:0-4207 GCF_051956955.1 Neisseria sp. P0021.S005
GCGAGCAATACTTAGACCAAACCGTTACCGTCAAAGGCTGGGTACACCGCCGACGCGACCACGGCGGTGTGATTTTTATCGACCTGCGCGACCGCGAAGGCATCGTTCAAGTCGTTATCGACCCTGACACTCCGGAAGCATTTGCCGCTGCCGACTCTTCCCGCAACGAATATGTTTTGAGCATTACCGGCCGCGTACGCAACCGTCCTGAAGGCACAACCAACGACAAAATGATTTCCGGCAAAATCGAAATCCTTGCCAAAGAAATCGAAGTTTTGAACGCTGCCGCTACGCCTCCGTTCCAAATCGACGACGAAAACATCAGCGAAAACGTTCGCCTGACCAACCGCGTTATCGACTTGCGCCGTCCTGCCATGCAACGCAACCTGCGTCTGCGTTACCAAGTCGCCATGGGCGTTCGCCGCTACTTGGACGCGCAAGGCTTCATCGACATCGAAACACCGATGCTGACCCGCTCCACTCCGGAAGGCGCACGCGACTACCTCGTACCAAGCCGCGTTCATCCGGGCGAATTCTTCGCTCTGCCGCAATCTCCACAATTGTTCAAACAACTGTTGATGGTTGCTGGTTTCGACCGTTACTACCAAATCACCAAATGTTTCCGTGACGAAGACTTGCGTGCCGACCGTCAACCTGAATTCACTCAAATCGACTTGGAAACCTCGTTCTTAAACGAGGATGAAATCATGGACATCACTGAAGGCATGGCCAAACAAGTCTTCAAAGATGCCTTGAATGTAGATTTGGGCGACTTCCCACGCATGCCTTACTCTGAAGCCATGTTCTACTACGGCTCTGACAAACCGGACATGCGCATCAACTTGAAATTTACCGAATTGACCGATCTGATGAAAACGGAAGAATTCAAAGTCTTCCGTGGTGCAGCCGACATGAAAGGCGGCCGCGTAGTCGCTCTGCGTGTACCGAACGGCGCGAAATTCAGCCGCAAAGAAATCGACGAATATACTAAATTTGTCGGCATCTACGGCGCGAAAGGTCTGGCATACATCAAAGTAAACGATATCAGCAACCTTTCCAACGGCGAAGACAGCGGCCTGCAATCTCCAATCGTGAAATTCCTGTCCGAAAACGCTCTGAAAGAAATCATCGAGCGTACCGGCGCACAAAACGGCGACATCATTTTCTTCGGCGCGGACAAAACCAAAGTCGTGAACGAAGCCATCGGCGCATTGCGTATTAAAGTCGGCTTGGAACACGGCAAAGACAACGGCTACTTCGTAGACGAATGGAAACCTTTGTGGGTTGTCGATTTCCCAATGTTTGAATACGACGAAGAAGCCGACCGCTACGTTGCCGTACACCATCCGTTTACCGCGCCAAAAGAAGGTCATGAAGACCTGATGGTTTCCGACCCTGCAAACTGCTTGGCCCGTGCCTACGACATGGTATTGAACGGCTGGGAAATCGGCGGTGGCTCTATCCGTATCCACCGTGCAGACGTACAAGAGAAAGTGTTTGCCGCGCTGAAAATCAGCCCTGAAGAGCAACAAGAGAAATTCGGTTTCCTCTTGGACAACCTGAAATTCGGCGCGCCTCCTCACGGCGGCCTTGCATTCGGTCTCGACCGTCTGGTTACCCTGATGACCGGTGCCGAATCTATCCGCGACGTGATTGCCTTCCCGAAAACACAACGTGCACAATGTCTGCTGACCAATGCACCTAATGTGGTCGACGACAAACAACTTCGAGAGTTGAGCCTGCGTCTGCGTCAGAAAGCAGTTGAAACAAAAGAAGCATAATTTACCGGCTTAACCTTTAAAATATCAAGGCCGTCTGAAATTTTTGAAATTTCTTTCAAATCTTTCAGACGGCCTTTCTACATTTTGGTCGTTTATATATAATCAACCCGCAAACTGTTTTATTTTAAACGTTTTCTTTAATGACGTTAGAGTACAAAAAACAACCGTTTGTAAGAAAAACAAACAAATAGACTTCGCAAGCAATATCATAGCTGTTATAACAATAAAGGAACCTGACAATGTTTCTGATACTAATTGGGCTGATACTGATTTTTTTTGTTACTTTGTTTATTATTACTTCTATTATTCATAAAAAACAGTTCGCCTACGACACACACCAAGATTATAACTATCCCTCCCTTCCCTCTACCGCGCATGCCATCCTCAAAGGTGGCAGCCTGACTTTGCCCGCCACTATCAGCGGGCAAGATACCGTTATTGCCAAAATCCGCATCAAATCGACTTGGGCAGGATTGCTGATACTGCCTTTTGTTGAAACCATTTCATCTAAAGGCAGATGGAAGCAATATTTCGAATACGGCGCAAAAGGCGTGCGCTATATCAATCTGAGCGACACCTTCTCCGACAGCGACAAAACCATCCGCCTGGAAGGCAAATACCTGTCCTTACCAGATCAAGAAATCGAACTCTCTGTTTATCCGCGTGAAAACCTCGACGGCAAAAAAATCCTTGTCCTCGCGCCTCATGCTGACGATGCTGAACTCGGCGCATACGGTTTGTACGAAAAACACGCCGCCAATTCAATGATCTGCACTTTAACCGCCAGCGAAGGCGGCAGCTTCCACTATGGCAATCTTTACAGCACATGCGACTTCGACACCCAGGCACAATATCTGCAAAAAGGCCGGATGCGCGTTTGGAACAGCCTAGCCGTTCCCCTTTTGGCCGGCGTGCCGTCTGAAAACATCCTGCAGCTGGGCTACTTCGACAGCACATTGACCGCCATGCGCCAAAATCCGGAAAAAGAGATTAAATCGACCAAAATCGATACGACCGATGTCGATATTTTCCGCAGTGCCAATACCTCCCCATTGGCGAAACATCTCAAACCCGGCTCTACTTGGAACAGCTTGGTAGACAACCTTAGCTATCTGATAGAAACATTCCAGCCGGATATTATCGTGACGCCGTCCCCAAATATTGATACGCATCCCGACCATCAACATACTGCGCTGGCCGCCATCGAAGCCCTGCGTAAAATCGATTACCGCCGCGGCAATCTGTTTTTGCACACCATACATTATCTGAGCGACGACTTCCCTATCGGCAAAGTAGGCTCTTCCCTCAGCCTGCCGCCGCCCTCCGAGCAACCGTTTTACTTCCAAAGCATCTATTCCCATCCTTTGGATAAAGAAGAGCAAAACCGCAAACTCCTCGCCCTTGATGCCATGAACGACATCCGTCCCAATTCAGACGGCTATATGCGTTGGAGCACCATGATATTCAAAGGCTTAAACAAACTGCGACACCATGTCCTCCATCTCGACAAAGACTTGGTCAACCGCTTTGTTCGCAGCAACGAATTCTTCTATACCGTCCCCATTAGCGACTTGTACCAAGAAGAGACACTGAAACAAATCACCTATCAGGGCAAAGCCCAATAAACCAAAAGGCCGTCTGAAAAGATGTTTCAGACGGCCTTTATCACACCAAATCAAAATAATAAAATCACTGCATTACAAACGAAAAACACCAAGCCCAAATCCAAATGCGGCAACCCAAGTTATAATAAAACCCTTCCCACACGTCCCACATCATCATGCCGATTTACTTCATCGCCGATTTGCACCTGAGCGAATCCCATCCTCAACTGACCGCACTCTTCCAGAAATTTATGCAAGAAAAAGCCATTCATGCCCAAGCCGTATACATTCTTGGCGACCTTTTCGATTTTTGGATCGGCGATGACGAAAACAGCCCTTTGGTTCAAACCATCAAACAAACCATCCGCGACCTGACCAAGCGCGGCGTCGCCTGCTATTTTATCCATGGCAACCGCGACTTCCTCATCGGCAAAGCCTTCGCCCGCGATACCGGCATGACCTTACTGCCCGAGTACGCCGTTATCGACCTGTTCGGCACTCCCACCCTGCTCTGTCACGGAGACACTCTCTGCACCGACGACCATTCTTATCAAAAATTCCGCCGTACCGTCCATCAAAAATGGCTGCAAGGCCTGTTCCTGCTCCTGCCGCTCACACTCCGACTGAACATCGCCACCAAAATCCGCAAGCAGAGCAAACAGGACAAGCAACACAAAACCGCCGACATCATGGACGTCAATCCGGCCTTTACCCACGAAACCGTCCAACGCTTCCACACGCCCCTGCTCATCCACGGCCATACCCACCGCGAAAACATCCATCGCAACGCCGATTACACCCGCATCGTACTTGGCGACTGGC
>NZ_JBQCWY010000248.1:0-4206 GCF_051956955.1 Neisseria sp. P0021.S005
GCCAGTCGCCAAGTACGATGCGGGTGTAATCGGCGTTGCGATGGATGTTTTCGCGGTGGGTATGGCCGTGGATGAGCAGGGGCGTGTGGAAGCGTTGGACGGTTTCGTGGGTAAAGGCCGGATTGACATCCATGATGTCGGCGGTTTTGTGTTGCTTGTCCTGTTTGCTCTGTTTGCGGATTTTGGTGGCGATGTTCAGTCGGAGTGTGAGCGGCAGGAGCAGAAACAGGCGTTGCAGCCATTTTTGATGGACGGTACGGCGGAATTTTTGATAAGAATGGTCGTCGGTGCAGAGGGTGTCGCCGTGACAGAGCAGGGTGGGTGTGCCGAACAAGTCGATAACGGCGTACTCGGGCAGTAAGGTCATGCCGGTATCGCGGGCGAAGGTTTTGCCGATGAGGAAGTCGCGGTTGCCGTGGATGAAATAGCAGGCGACACCACGCTCGGTCAGGCTGCGGATGGTTTGCTTGATGATTTGAACCAAAGGGCTGTTTTCGTCATCGCCGATCCAAAAATCGAAAAGGTCGCCAAGAATGTATACGGCTTGGGCATGAACGGCTTTTTCTTGGATAAATTTCTGGAAGAGTGCGGTCAGTTGAGGATGGGATTCGCTCAGGTGCAAATCGGCGATGAAGTAAATCGGCATGATGATGTGGGACGTGTGGGAAGGGTTTTATTATAACTTGGGTTGTCGCGTTTGGTTGGGTTTGGTGTTTTTCGTTTGTAATGTAGTGATTTTATTGTTTTGATTTGGTGTGATAAAGGCCGTCTGAAACATCTTTTCAGACGGCCTTTGTGGTTTATAGGGCTTTGCCCTGATAAGTGATTTGTTTCAGCGTATCTTCTTGGTACAAGTCGCTGATGGGGACGGTATAGAAGAATTCGTTGCTGCGGACAAAGCGGTTGACCAAGTCTTTGTCGAGATGGAGGACATGGTGTCGCAGTTTGTTTAGGCCTTTGAATATCATGGTACTCCAACGCATATAGCCGTCTGAATTAGGACGGATGTCGTTCATGGCGTCAAGGGCGAGAAGTTTGCGGTTTTGCTCTTCTCTATCCAAAGGATGGGAATAGATGCTTTGGAAGTAAAACGGTTGCTCGGAGGATGGCGGCAGGCTGAGGGAAGAGCCTACTTTGCCGATAGGGAAGTCGTCGCTCAGATAATGTATGGTGTGCAAAAACAGATTGCCGCGGCGGTAATCGATTTTGCGCAGGGCTTCGATGGCGGCCAGCGCAGTATGTTGGTGGTCGGGATGCGCATCAATATTGGGGGACGGCGACACGATAATATCCGGCTGGAACGTTTCTATCAGATAGCCAAGGTTGTCTACCAAGCTGTTCCAAGTTGAGCCGGGTTTGAGGTGTTTCGCCAATGGGGATGTATTGGCACGACGGAAAATATAGACGTCGGTCGTATCGATCTTGGTCGATTTAATCTCTTTTTCCGGATTTTGGCGCATGGCGGTCAATGTGCTGTCGAAGTAGCCCAGTTGCAGGATGTTTTCAGACGGCACACCGGCCAAAAGGGGAACGGTCAGGCTGTTCCAAACGCGCATCCGGCCTTTTTGCAGATATTGTGCCTGGGTGTCGCAGTCGCACGTGCTATAAAGGTTGCCATAGTGGAAGCTGCCGCCTTCGCTAGCGGTTAAGGTGCAGATCATTGAATTGGCGGCGTGTTTTTCGTACAAACCGTATGCGCTGAGTTCAGCATCGTCGGCATGGGGCGCGAGGACAAGGATTTTTTTGCCGTCGAGGTTTTCACGCGGATAAACGGAGAGTTCGATTTCTTGATCGGGCAAGGACAGGTATTTGCCTTCCAAACGGATGGTTTTGTCACTGTCGGAGAAGGTGTCGCTCAGATTGATATAGCGCACGCCTTTTGCGCCGTATTCGAAATATTGCTTCCATTTGCCTTTGGATGAAATGGTTTCGATAAAAGGCAAGAACAGCAGTCCCATCCAGTTGGACTTGATACGGATTTTGGCAATGACGGTATCCTGTCCGCTGACAGTGGCGGGCAAGGTTAGGCTGCCGCCTTTGAGGGTAGCATGCGCGGTAGAGGGAAGGGAGGGATAGTTATAGTCTTGGTGTGTGTTATAGGCAAACTGTTTTTTGTGAATAATTGAAGTAATAATAAACAACAAAATAAAAAAAGTCAGTATCAGCCCCGTCAGTATCAGAAACATTGTTTGGTTCCTTTATTGTTGTAACAGTCATGATAGTGCTTGTGGAGCTTATTTGTTTGTTTTTCTTACAAACGGTTGTTTTTCATACTCTAACGTCATTAAAGTGAACATTTAAAATAAAACAGTTTGCGGGTTGATTATATATAAACGACCAAAATGTAGAAAGGCCGTCTGAAAAATTTGAAAGAAATTTCAAAAATTTCAGACGGCCTTGATATTTTAAAGGTTAAGCCGGTAAATTATGCTTCTTTTGTTTCAACTGCTTTCTGACGCAGACGTAGGCTTAACTCGCGAAGTTGTTTGTCGTCGACCACATTAGGTGCATTGGTCAGCAGACATTGTGCACGTTGTGTTTTTGGGAAGGCAATCACGTCGCGGATAGATTCTGCACCGGTCATCAGGGTAACCAGACGGTCGAGGCCGAATGCAAGGCCGCCGTGCGGAGGCGCGCCGAATTTCAGGTTGTCCAAGAGGAAGCCGAATTTCTCTTGTTGCTCTTCAGGGCTGATTTTCAGCGCGGCAAACACTTTCTCTTGTACGTCTGCGCGGTGGATACGGATAGAGCCGCCGCCGATTTCCCAGCCGTTCAATACCATGTCGTAGGCACGGGCCAGGCAGTTTGCAGGGTCGGAAACCATCAGGTCTTCATGACCTTCTTTAGGCGCTGTAAACGGATGGTGTACGGCTACGTAGCGGTTGGCTTCTTCGTCGTATTCGAACATTGGGAAATCGACAACCCACAAAGGTTTCCATTCGTCTACGAAGTAGCCGTTGTCTTTACCGTGTTCCAAGCCGACTTTAATACGCAATGCGCCGATGGCTTCGTTCACAACTTTGGTTTTGTCTGCGCCAAAGAAGATGATGTCGCCGTTTTGCGCGCCGGTACGCTCGATGATTTCTTTCAGGGCGTTTTCGGACAGGAATTTCACGATTGGAGATTGCAGGCCGCTGTTTTCGCCGTTGGAGAGGTTGCTGACATCGTTTACTTTGATGTATGCCAGACCTTTCGCGCCGTAGATGCCGACAAATTTAGTATATTCGTCGATCTCTTTGCGGCTGAATTTCGCACCGTTAGGCACGCGCAGAGCGACTACGCGGCCGCCTTTCATGTCGGCTGCACCACGGAAGACTTTGAATTCTTCGGTCTTCATTAGGTCGGTCAACTCGGTGAATTTCAAGTTGATGCGCATATCCGGTTTGTCAGAGCCGTAGTAGAACATGGCTTCAGAGTAAGGCATGCGAGGAAAGTCGCCCAAATCTACGTTTAAAGCATCTTTGAAGACTTGTTTGGCCATGCCTTCAGTGATGTCCATGATTTCATCCTCGTTCAAGAACGAGGTTTCTAAGTCGATTTGAGTAAATTCAGGTTGGCGATCGGCACGCAAGTCTTCGTCACGGAAACATTTGGTGATTTGGTAGTAACGGTCGAAACCGGCAACCATCAGCAATTGTTTGAACAATTGTGGAGATTGCGGCAGCGCGAAGAATTCGCCCGGATGAACGCGGCTTGGTACGAGGTAGTCGCGCGCGCCTTCCGGAGTGGAGCGGGTCAGCATCGGTGTTTCGATGTCGATGAAGCCTTGTGCGTCCAAGTAGCGGCGAACGCCCATGGCCACTTGGTAACGCAGGCGCAGGTTGCGTTGCATGGCAGGACGGCGCAAGTCGATAACGCGGTTGGTCAGGCGAACGTTTTCGCTGATGTTTTCATCGTCGATTTGGAACGGAGGCGTAGCGGCAGCGTTCAAGACTTCGATTTCTTTGGCAAGGATTTCGATTTTGCCGGAAATCATTTTGTCGTTGGTTGTACCTTCTGGACGGTTGCGTACGCGGCCGGTAATGCTTAAAACGTATTCGTTGCGGGAAGAGTCGGCAGCGGCAAATGCTTCCGGAGTATCAGGGTCGATAACGACTTGAACGATGCCTTCGCGGTCGCGCAGGTCGATAAAAATCACACCGCCGTGGTCGCGTCGGCGGTGTACCCAGCCTTTGACGGTAACGGTTTGGTCTAAGTATTGCTCGC
>NZ_JBQCWY010000249.1:0-4189 GCF_051956955.1 Neisseria sp. P0021.S005
AACAAATCAGAGCTGGACGCTGTTATCGCCTATCTGCAAGGCTTGGGCTTGGCATTGAAAAACGTAAGGTAACATCATGGACGCTAACTGGGCTCGCTCGCTCTTTACTGTTTGGGTATTTATCAGCTTTATTTTAGTTCTCTATATTGTGTTCAATAGACGCAATAAGAAAAACTATGACGATGCTGCCAGCAGTATTTTCGATAATGACGAACAAAGGCCGTCTGAAAAGGACGATCAAGCTCAGTCAGTCCGTGATCACGGAGCAAAATAATGAACACAACATCCCAATTTACCAGTAGTTTCTGGAGTATATATATTGCCGTTATCGTCGTGCTCAGCTTCATCGGCCTGGCTTGGCTTCTGCTTTCGCAAAACGTTGTGAAACGCCCTAAAAAAGGCGAAGAAGTAAAAACCACAGGTCATGAGTGGGACGGCATTTCGGAGTACAACAACCCTCTGCCACGTTGGTGGTTTTGGCTTTATGTCTGCACATGGCTGTTTGGCGTCGGCTACCTGATTATGTATCCAGGTATTGGCGATTACAAAGGCCTGTGGGGCTGGAGCAGCCATGGTCAATATGAAGAAGAAGTTGCCAAAGCCAATCAGCAATACGGTAAAGTGTATGCTAAATTTTCCAATATGCCGATTGAGAAAGTGGCTAAAGACCCTGAAGCTCGTGCTATTGCACAAAACCTTTTCAATACCTACTGTATCCAATGTCACGGCTCAGATGCCAAAGGCTCCAAAGGCTTCCCGAATTTGACCGACGACGATTGGTTGTGGGGCGGTGAACCTGAAAAAATTCAGGAAACCATTGAAAAAGGCCGTACTGCCTCTATGCCGGCATGGGGTCCTGCTTTGGGTGAAGAAGGCGTGAAAAACGTAACACAGTATGTTATGTCTCTTTCTAAACCTAAGGGTCAATATGACGAAGAACGTGCAGAGCGTGGTAAAGCCCTGTTTAGCGGCCCACCTGCCAACTGTTTCACTTGTCACGGCGACAAAGGTCAAGGTATCCAAGGCCTCGGCCCGAACCTGACTGACGATGTATGGTTGTGGGGCGGTACTCAAAAAGCGATTACCGAAACCATTACCAACGGCCGCAGCAGCCAAATGCCTGCTTGGGGTCACTTCCTCGACAAAGACAAGCTGCACATCATGACCGCTTATGTTTGGGGTTTGTCCAACAAAGACGGTAAAAAAGCTCCTGCTAAAAAAGCCGAGCCTGCTCCGGTAGCTCAACCTGCCGATGCTTCTGCTCCGGCGGCTGCTTCAGCTCCTACTGCCGATAAAGCTGCTTCAGATGCTAAAGCTGCTCCAGCTGCTGAAGCCAAACCTGCTGAAAAAGCAGAAGCGGCTCTGGTTAAGGTAGATGGCAAAGCTGTTTTTGAAGCCAACTGTAAAACATGTCATGGCGGTTTGATTCCAGGCGCTCCTGTCGTAGGTAAAAAAGAAGACTGGGCTCCTCGCATCAAACAAGGTAAAGACACTTTGCACAAACACGCGCTTGAAGGCTTTAATTCTATGCCGGCTAAAGGCGGCAATGGTAGCCTGAGCGATGATGAAGTTAAAGCAGCTGTAGACTTTATGGCAAACGAGTCTGGCGCAAAATTCTAATTTTGAGTCGGATTGAAAAAAGCGTACCTAATAAGGTACGCTTTTTTATATTTGATAAAACCAGACATATCAAAGAGGTGAAATATATAAGGCCGTCTGAAACATTCAGATGGCCTTTGTTCTTGGTTCAACCAAAATTAATCAATCCAAAGTGGACGTACTGCGTTTCAGGAACCATTCGCTGAAAGGCCACTCGACGCTGTCGAGTAAGTTTTTGGTAATTAACCCCAGTTCCGTATCGCCTTCAATTTGCAATTTACGGTTGAAAAATAAGGTATCGGGATCTTCCTCGCGCATCATCATGCGCATGAAGTCTATACCGTTGGCGGCCAGCCTCAGATCGGGGGTACCGCTGAAGTTGTCATCCAGGAATTTTTCCGTATTGGCACTAAACCGCACTTTAATACCGGCATCCAAAACTTCGATTTCGAATTTTTTTCCGGCAAAAAGTTCCATATCGGCAGGCAGTAAACCTTTTTTCAGCATGGTATTCAATACGGAGACTAAAACAAAGCGCGGAGGTTTGCCGGGAAGTTTGGTACCGATTTTTGCCATCCATTTGGGTAATATGATTTCAGGCAGCGCCATAATATGCCTCCTTCACGGTTTCAATACCGGGCTGACCGCGCCAATAGCCGTCAACCAGTGTTCCGGTAGTCAGTCGTTCCAACTCGGGGCGGACATCTTCCCATGTGGCTTTTCCGTCCAATACATCGCGGTGAATTTGGATAATTTCAGCCATGCTGTGCATTTGTGGCGACAGTCTGAGCATATTCACGCCGATTTTATTCAAGTCTTCATGGTGGGGCAGTAGGTTTTGGCAGTCGTAAGACATGGTTTGGATGCCGTTGATGGTGAGAAACGGCTGGCCTTCTCGCGTATTCATGGCCATACCGTGCTCGTGGTCGAGGCAGCGGAACTCGCAACTGTCTTTATTCAGATTGTAATGGCGGGCGGTAAAGCAACGTGATGAATAGGCGAGCGGCATTTTACCCCAAGCGAAGAGTTCGGTTTCAATGCCGTCTGAAGCCTTGATGATTTCGGCAACCTTATCGCGGCTCAGCTCGGACGGTGCAATCCAGCGGAATGCCCCTAATTTTCGGAATACGTCCAAAGTGGTTTCGTTGTAGATATTCAGGCTTGCACCGGCAACAAACGGAATGCCATGTTCGCGTGCCAATTTGACCGCACCCATGTCGTTGGCTTCAACTTTAAACTTTCCCTGCTCCGTGATTTTGCGCAGGCGTTTCAGATCGGATTCGCTTTCGAGCAGGACTTGTGAAGAAAGAATAATCTCCTTACCGCTTTCCGCCAAGTCTTCAGCCAGTCCGAACCAGTCGGCAAAGCGCATTTTCTGACGGCGTGAGCAGACTACCTCGCCCAAATAGACCGTATCCAACGGCGTATCCAGCATGGAAACGTAAAATTCCAGTAGGGCTTCTTTTTGCCAGAAAAATAAAATAGGGCCCAGCGACAATTTCAATGAATTCATTTTTTTCCCCTTATTTCCATGGGCGGTTGTATGCGCCCAAAGTTGTCTGATGACCTTCCGAAACTTTGCTCAAGGCATTGTTCCAGGACGGATTGACTTTGAAATGCGACGGGTCGGCTGCGGCTGCATCCAGTGCTTGGCGCAGGGATTTGGTTACTTGCGCCGTATACATAGGACTGCGTTGGCGTCCCTCGATTTTGATGGCGGATACACCGATTTTGATGAGTTCGGGCAACATTTCCAAAACATTCAGGCTGGTCGGTTCTTCCAAAGCATAGTAGGTTTCATCATTGACTTCAAAGCGACCTTTGCACAAGGTTGGATAACCTGCCGGTTCATTGGGTTTGTATTGGTCTATCAATACCTGGTTTAGACGTACGTTCATGCGGTCGGGCAGTTGTTCCCAGCGGACGGATTTTGCCGGAGAGCAGACACCTTGCATATTGGGCGATTCGCCTGTTGCATAGCTCGACAAGATGCAACGGCCTTCCACCATCACACACAAACTGCCGAAACCAAAGACTTCAATTTCCACATCAGTATTGTCAATCACATGTTTGACCTGATCGATGGTCAGCACGCGCGGCAAAACGGCACGACGGATGCCGAACAGCTCTTTCATCATATTGATGGCTTCGTAATTGGTGGCCGAACCTTGTACCGACATATGCAGGCGTAAATTCGGATGTTTGTCTGCCGCATACGCCATGATGGCGGGGTCGGCAACAATAATCGCATCGGCACCCAAATCCGCCGCCGTATCCACAGCGGCGTGCCAACGCTCCACTTGGCCAGCTTGTGCGAATGTATTGATAGCCATCAGTACATTGCGCCCGCGCGCATGGGCGTAAGCAACGCCTTCCCGTGCCGATTTCATATCGAAATTCAGTCCCGGAAAGTTTCGTGCATTGGTCGCATCTTTCAAACCCATGTAAACCGTGTCCGCACCGTTGTCCACAGCGGTTTTCAGTGCAGGCAGGTTGCCGGCGGGGCAGACCAATTCTGGAATTTTCTGCATTTTGTGTTCCTCGTCTTGATGATAACCTCTATCGGGTTAATCAATATTTTGTAGAATTC
>NZ_JBQCWY010000250.1:0-4168 GCF_051956955.1 Neisseria sp. P0021.S005
GAAAGGCGATTCCGTAACGCCATCTGATTTTCATCGTACATACTCTTTCAAAGCAGGTTCAAGCGTACCTTGCGCCTGCATAATCAAATCGCACACTTCACGCACCGCGCCTGCGCCGCCGGAACGTTCGGTTACATAATGGGCGTATTGCAAAGTAAACCAATGCGCTTCAGGGACGGCAACCGCCAATCCGCAACGCACCATCACGGGCAAATCGACAACATCGTCGCCGACAAAGGCGCACTCATGCTCCTCTACACCGGCCTGTTCGCGTAATTGGGCGTAGGCGACACGTTTGTCGTGAATGCCTTTGAAGTAATAGTTGATACCGAGCTGCTTCACGCGGATACCGACGGAAGGCGCATCGCGGCCGGTAATAATCGCAGTTTGCACGCCGCTAGCCTGAAGCATTTTCAAACCGTGTCCGTCCAAAGTGTGGAACGATTTGATTTCTTCGCCGTTGTCGCGGATAAAAATGCGGCCGTCGGTCAAAACGCCGTCCACATCCAGTATCAGCAGTTTGATGCCTAAAGCGCGTTGTTGCAGGTCGGAAGAGAGGTTTTGCATAAGATTTCCTTATTTCAGACGGCCTATTCTAGCATAAGGCCGTCTGAAAACGTTTTTGCCGTCGATTCAGACAATTCGTGCCATCAATAAATCGTGCATGTTCAGCGCGCCAATCAGTACGCCGTTTTCTTCGACCACCAGCAAACCGTTCACATGGCCGCTTTGCATGGCTTTCAAGGCTTCGGTGGCTAGGCGGTCGGCGGAGATGGTTTTCGGCGAAGCGTGCATGATGTCGTCCACTTTCAAACCGGCAAAGCTGTCGCGTTCTTGAAACAGACGGCGTAAGTCGCCATCGGTAAATACCCCTTTCAGACGGCCTTCGGCATCGGTTACCGCCAACATGCCCAAGCCTTTTTCACTCATGCGGACAATGGCCTCTTTCAACGGAGTGCCCAACAAAACGGCAGGCAGGGCTTCGTCTTTGTGCATAATATCCGCCACACGCAACAGCAGGCGTTTGCCCAAGCTGCCGGCCGGATGGCTTAAAGCAAAATCGTCGGGCGTGAACGCACGTGCGCGCAGTAGGACAACCGCCAGTGCATCGCCCAACGCCATGACGGCGGTCGTACTGGAAGTCGGTGCAAGGCCGAGCGGACAGGCTTCTTTGGAAACCGCCGCGGTAATATGGATATCGGCATGACGCGCCATGGTGGAAGTCGGATGGGCAGTGATGCAGATAAGCGTGATGTTTTTGCGTTTCAACGCCGGAATAATCGCTGCAATTTCATCGCTTTCGCCGGAATTGGAAATGGCAATCACGACATCGTGGTCCACAATCATGCCCAAATCGCCGTGCGCCGCTTCGGCAGGGTGGACGAAAAACGCAGGCGTTCCGGTCGAAGCCATGGTTGCCGCCATTTTGCGG
Source organism: Neisseria sp. P0021.S005 (assembly GCF_051956955.1). Classification (NCBI taxonomy): domain Bacteria; kingdom Pseudomonadati; phylum Pseudomonadota; class Betaproteobacteria; order Neisseriales; family Neisseriaceae; genus Neisseria; species Neisseria sp. P0021.S005. Next base: position 1,433 of record NZ_JBQCWY010000250.1, read on the forward strand.
CCGATGTGTCCGGACTTGCCCATGCCGGTAATGACCACCCTGCCCTTGCAGTGCAACAACGCTTCCGCCGCACGGACAAAATCATGGTCCAAAGCCGCCGCAATTTCACGCAAACCTTCGGCTTCCGTATCCAATACATCGCGCGCCCAGTCGAGATAAAGTGTGTTTTCCGCCATCAAAGCCGCCTTTCATGCTTGAATTTAGGTTTGTTTTGCCCAAATTAATCAGCTGTAAACTGTTCAAATTCATCGAATCGGCGTAGCATTATCGCCACTTCACAAACAAACCTATTATGTAAAAGGAATCAGAGATGACTATTTTATCGGACGTTAAAGCATTAGGACAACAAATCTGGTTGGACAACCTCTCCCGTTCGCTGGTACAAAGCGGCGAATTGGCCGAAATGCTGAAACAGGGCGTGTGCGGCGTAACTTCCAATCCTGCCATTTTCCAAAAAGCCTTTGCAGGCGATGCCCTGTACGCCGACGAAGTAGCCGCGCTCAAACAGCAAGACCTGACCCCGAAACAACGCTACGAAACCATGGCGGTTGCCGATGTACAAGCCGCCTGCGACGTGTGCCTTGCCGAACACGAATCCACCGGCGGCAAAACCGGCTTCGTCAGCCTCGAAGTTTCACCCGAATTATCCAAAGACGCACAAGGCACGGTTGAAGAAGCGCGCCGCCTGCACGCCGCCATCGGCCGTAAAAATGCCATGATTAAAGTACCGGCAACCGACGAAGGCATCGAAGCGCTTGAAACCCTCGTTTCAGACGGCATCAGCGTCAACCTGACCCTGCTTTTCTCCCGCGCCCAAACCCTCAAAGCCTATGCGGCCTACGCGCGCGGCATTGCCAAACGTTTGGAGGCGGGACACGATGTTTCCCATATCCAAGTTGTCGCCAGCTTCTTTATTTCCCGTGTCGATGCCGCATTGGACGCTACCCTGCCCGACCACCTCAAAGGCAAAATCGCCATCGCGCTGGCCAAAGCCGCCTATCAAGATTGGGCGCAATACTTCGGCAGCAGCGAATTTGCCGCACTTGCCGAAAAAGGTGCCAACCGCGTACAACTTTTGTGGGCATCCACAGGCGTGAAAAACCCTGCCTATCCTGACACTTTGTATGTTGATAGCCTGATTGGCGCCCATACCGTCAACACCGTTCCCGATGCGACACTCAAAGCCTTTATCGACCACGGCACCGCCCAAGCCACTTTGACAGAAGGTGTAGACGAAGCCCAAGCGCAGCTTGCCGAAACCGCCAAACTCGGCATTGATGTTGAAACTTTGGCAACTCGTTTACAGGAAGACGGTTTGAAACAATTTGAAGAAGCCTTCGCCAACCTACTGGCTCCCTTGGCTTAAGCGGATTGAACGGGCGGCAAAGAAACTTAAATCATTTTGAAAAGTCTCAGGCCGTCTGAAACCCAAATTCGGGCGTGTACGGCACACCCTTTTCTATCACGATTTGAATACCGTGCAGGCATACTGCCCCTGCCCTACAAAACCACCCTGCCATGTATATAGGACGTTTTGCCCCCAGCCCTACCGGCCTACTTCATATCGGCTCCCTACTGACCGCCGTTGCCTCCTATGCTGACGCGCGCGCTCATCAGGGTAAATGGCTGGTCCGCATTGAAGACCTTGACCCCCCGCGTGAAATGCCCGGCGCCGCCGACGACATTTTGCGCACGCTTGAAGCTTTCGGCTTTGAGTGGGACGGCGAAATCGCCTATCAAAGCCGCCGTTACGACCTATATCAAGACACCCTCGACCGCCTTAAAGCAGCCGGGCTGGTGTATCCCTGCTATTGCAGCCGCAAAGACTGGCAGGCGGCGGCAACACATGGCGCAGACGGATTTGTGTATAACGGCCGTTGCCGCAATCCTCAGCAAAGACCCGACACGCAAAACAAAATGCCGGCATGGCGCATTCAAGTCCCCAATCGCGTGATCGGTTTTTCAGACGGCATTGTCGGACAATACGCACAAAATCTGGCACACGACATCGGCGATTTCGTCCTGCTTCGTGCCGACGGCTATTGGGCCTATCAGCTTGCCGTGGTTGCCGACGATGCCGATCAAGGCATAACGCATATTGTCCGCGGTCAGGACTTGCTCGTTTCCACGCCGCGCCAAATCTATCTGCAACAATGCCTCGGCGTTCCCACGCCGTCCTACGCCCACCTGCCGCTATTGACCAACAGCCAAGGGCAAAAGTGGTCGAAACAAACCCTTGCCCCGGCTTTGGATTTGAATCAAAAAGAACAACTCCTCCGCCAAGTCCTGACCTACCTCAACCTACCCGATGCCCCCGCCGTAAACCGTCCGCAAGAATTACTCGATTGGGCGGTGGCGCACTGGCAAATGAACAAAATCCCAAAATCGTCCATTATCACGAAATGAATTAGCACGATTACAACAAAATTACTCTAGGTATTACAATATTTCATAAAATTATGTAAGTAATCTTCAGATTCATTCCAAATCACGCCCAAGAAGCGAAAAATCATGTATATTTTAAAAATTTCCTAAAATTGTTGCGAAGTGATAATTTCAAGCTGACAACAACATACGGCTGACGCGTTATCAAGGACGACAAAGCGCGACAGATCTCCCACGATACAACAAAAAGAATACCGCTATGCCAAGTGCCATTATTGTAGAAGACGAAGTATTAGCAGCAGAACGCTTACGTGTATTATTGGAAGAGTGCAATGTCGTACTGCTCAACGT
>NZ_JBQCWY010000251.1:0-4145 GCF_051956955.1 Neisseria sp. P0021.S005
GCATAATCGGATACGCTTTAGCTTGCGATAAAAACCAAATAATGCCGTTTAATTCGGTAAAGCGTTGGCCTTGGGTCAGCCACACCAGCAATAATCCACAGACCGTTAGCCCCAGAGTGCCGATGGTAACCAAGCCCAAAATCAGGCGCTCGTGGCTGAGTTTGGCGCATAATACCGAGCCGATGGCGATACCGATGGAGAACAGCGCCAACATCAGGTTGAACACATTATCGTTGCCGCCCAAATGGATTTGCGTGAACGTCGGCAGTTGGGTGGTATAAACCGAGCCGACAAACCAAAACCATGAAATACCGATGATGGAAGTGAATACGGGTCGGTCGGCCGCCGCTTCACGAATCAGTGAATTCGTGCCTTTGATGATGTTCCATTCGATTTTTGTGTCCGGCATTTTAGCGGGTACAGACGGCATAAACAGGCTGGTCATCGTGCCGCCGATAGCGACCAATAACACCAAACCGCCAACAATATACGGCGGAACGCCTGCGACTGCGGTGCCCAAAATCTGGCCGAGCAAAATGGCGATAAACGTACCTGATTCAATCAGACTGTTGCCCATAATCAGCTCTTTGTCGTTGAGGTAATCGGGCAAAATGGCGTATTTCAGCGGGCCGAACAAAGTCGATTGCGTACCCATGCAAAACAGGCAGATTAAAAGCAAAGGCGCGGATTGAATATAGAAGCCATATGCCGCTACTGCCATGATGATGATTTCCAACAGCTTGATCCAACGCGCCAAAACGGCTTTGTCGAATTTGTTGCTCAGCTGCCCTGACAGCGCGGAAAACAGGAAATAGGGCAGGATAAACAGCATCGCGCCCAAGTTCAGCATTTGGCTGGACGGCAGAAAGTCGTTTTTGCCCAAACCGTAAAAACTGATCATCACGAATAATGCGGTTTTAAACACATTATCGTTAAACGCGCCTAAAAACTGCGTCCCAAAGAGCGGCGCAAAACGGCGGGTCGTGTGGAAATTCAGATTGTCTTTTTTAAGGCTCATTATTTGGATTCTTTGTCTTCGTCTTTTTCGATCAGTTTTTCAGTGGAGTCGTCGTCCATCAAAATGCGGTGCGCAGGTCCTTCAAGGTCGTCAAACTGTCCGTTTTTACCCGACCACCAGAAAAACCAACCGATGATAAAGGCCAAAATAATGCTGATGGGGACAAGGATAAACATACTTTCCATTACATCGCTCCGGTCAAATCGCTCAGGATAAAGGTTTTGCCGCTGACTGTCAGGTATTCGTTGCGCAACGCACCGATATTTTTATCGTCAAAAAACAATTCGATACGGTCTTTAACCACGCGCCAGTATTGAGGGATATCGGTTTGCTCGAAAGGCGACAATACCGCTGCTTCGGTTGCATCTTCGCTTTGCAGTTTGACTACAAAGCGTCCGCTTTGCGGCGGATTTTGCGATTCATCGTCTGCTAACATAATAAAAAATCCGGCATGTTCGCCGTCTTGAGTGTGGATACTGAAATAATGCATATCGGGAAATCTTCAAAACCGCCGTCATTTTTTCAGACGGCCTAAAATAAAATTCCGTCCATTTTACATCAAATATTAAGTCAAGCAGCCGATTACATTTTTTGTTAGAATACGGCGTTTACTTTGTTAATCTGTTCAGACCGCTACCCACTACGTCCCACAAGGGGTGCAACATAGCCGGAGCAGCAGTAAGGTCCCGACAAAAATGCCGTCTGAAACCTCAAGGAGCATAAAATGACACAAAAATTAATCTTGGTTTTGAACTGCGGCAGCTCTTCCCTCAAAGGTGCCGTATTGGATAACGACAGCGGCGAAGTATTACTGAGCTGCCTGGCAGAAAAACTCAATCTGCCTGATGCCTACATCACCTTCAAATTCAACGGCGAAAAACATAAAGTTGAATTGGCCGCCAAGCCAGACCATACCGGCGCGGTAGAAGCACTGATGGACGAGCTCAAAGCCCACGGCCTCGACACCCGTATCGGTGCGATCGGCCACCGCGTGGTAAGCGGCGGCGAATTGTACAGCGAATCCATTTTGGTTACCGACGAAGTTATCGACGGTATCGAAAAATGTATTCCACTTGCTCCTCTGCACAACCCGGCACACCTTTTGGGCCTGCGCGCTGCACAAACCATTTTCAAAGGCCTGCCGAACGTTGTCGTATTCGACACTGCATTCCATCAAACCATGCCTGAACATGCTTACAAATACGCTGTTCCACATGAATTGTACGAAAAATACGGCTTGCGCCGTTACGGTGCACACGGTACCAGCTACCGCTTCGTTTCTGACGAAACTGCACGCTTCCTCGGCAAAGACAAAAAAGATTTGCGCATGGTTATTGCCCACTTGGGTAACGGCGCATCTATTGCGGCAGTTGCCAACGGCGAATGTAAAGATACCAGCATGGGCCTGACTCCGCTGGAAGGTTTGGTAATGGGTACACGCAGCGGCGATATCGACCCTTCAGTTTTCAGTTTCTTGGCTGAAAACGCCAACATGACCATTTCCCAAATTACCGAAATGCTGAACAAAAAATCCGGCCTGCTCGGTATCTCCGGTTTGTCCAACGACTGCCGTACCATTGAAGAAGAAGCTGCCAAAGGTCATCCGGGCGCCAAACTGGCTCTGGAAATGTTCATCTACCGCTTGGCTAAATACATCGGCAGCATGACAGTAGCGGCAGGCGGTTTGGACGCATTGGTCTTCACCGGCGGTATCGGTGAAAACTCCGACATCATCCGCGAACGCGTATTGGGCTACTTGGGCTTCCTCGGTCTGTACATCGACCAAGAAGCTAACCTGAAAGCCCGCTTCGGTAATGCTGGTGTGATTACCACTGCCGACAGCAAAGCTGTTGCCGTTGTGATTCCTACTAACGAAGAATTGATGATTGCACACGATACAGCCCGTCTGAGCGGCCTGTAATCTCCGTCATTATTGAAAACCTGCCCGCAAGGGTAGGTTTTTTGTTGTGTATAGATGAAAAAAATTTTGAGAATATATTGAAAAAAGCCGGCAAACATTGCGTTTACCGGCTTTTTAATCAGTGTAATATTAAGAACGCTGATAGATAGGTTTAGAACTTATAACTGATGGTAAACAGCAAAGTCCTGCCTCGTGCGTAGTTGTTTAAGACGGAGCGTGTCGTACCGCCATATTTGCCATTGCATAAACCGTTGGCATCGCATTCGACCTCTTCATCATCCCAACCGCCTTTTCTTTCAAATACGCTGAAATAGCGCTGGGTTGCGGCATCGTTTGCGGCATCCAAAGGATCGACATAGCGTTTATTGAACGCATTTTGAATGTCGAAACGAAGGATAAGGTTTTTCTTCGGTTCATAATTGGCATAGAAATCAAAAATCATCGGCTGTCTGTTGATGCTTTCTGTTTTTTTGATCACCCTTCTGCCCATTTGATGTGAAGAGTAGGTATTAGCACCGGTTGTACCGTCAACAAATTCCTCCTCAGTCGTTGCCCGTGTACTTTTGCCGTAATAGCGCATAATGCCGCCGATGGTCAATTTGTTGCCCAACCATCGGGACCCTAATTCAAACCGACCGTAATCTCGGGGCAAGCGGGAAATTTTGCTTAAGCCGTAGCCTTGTTTGATTTGGTCTTCTTTAGAAGAGTTGCGGGGCGATTCGCTGGCATCGCTATAATTGGTCGGCTGGTTGGTTTTTTGATAGGCGTAAGACAGGGTGGTAAAAAAGCGGCCGAAATCATAGTTCATTTCCACTTCCAAACCGTTTTTATGGACAGGTTTGGCATAGTTTCGATGCTGGATGGAGTATTGCAGGCCGGTACTGGTTACCCAGCTGGGTGCTTTATCCAAATCCCACCATTTGCCATAAACATTGTGGATATAGTTGTTTATTCTGCTGCGGTAGGCGACCAGTTTGAAACCCAATACATCGTCCGGCTTGAAAATCCCTTTTTTGAAGGTATTGAAGCCTATTTGGTAAGTATTGGCCTGTTCCGGCTTAAGGGCTGTATTAACGCCCGAGTCGCCGATTTGTGAAAAATACATTTCTTGAATATTCGGCATTCTATGCGTACGCGAATAGCTGATAAACGGCATAAAGTAGTCGTTGACATTGATGTTTAATGCCACCGAATGGTTTACCGCAT
>NZ_JBQCWY010000252.1:0-4138 GCF_051956955.1 Neisseria sp. P0021.S005
GAGTCGCCGATTTGTGAAAAATACATTTCTTGAATATTCGGCATTCTATGCGTACGCGAATAGCTGATAAACGGCATAAAGTAGTCGTTGACATTGATGTTTAATGCCACCGAATGGTTTACCGCATGCTTTTTACCGGATTTGGTATAAACCGGTTCGTAAAGGTCGCAGCTTGGCGTGCAATGCTGTTTATAAATTTCAGAATCTTCTCCAAATGCTTTTTTAAAGTCTTCTTGGGTATTGAAGTAGTCGGTATATTCGCCCTTGTAGCGGTAGTTGACCATATTGGCGCTGTAATTCAATTGATAAATGCCTTTTTTCAAGGAAGTATCAAAATAGAACGTATTGAATTTTTGCTGGCCTGAAGGTTGCAATATGGTTGATTTTTGAGGAAATATTCCTTTGTCTCCTTTGAAACGGCCTAAAAAGCTGTACAGGCCGGCATCTTGATCCGGGCCGTCGTAAAACAGGCTCAGCTCTTCCGGAAAGCGGTTTTTACTGTATTGGTTTTTAAAGAAATTGAAACCGACGGTAGCTTTTAAATCTGTTTTTTGGGGAAGTTTGAAAGAAAAGCTGTTGTTGATATCCAAAAGATTGGCTGTGTTTTTGGTTTCCAAATAATCAAGCAGCCCCCATCCTGAAAAACGTGAGTTTTTCGGATATTTTTGTTTTCCCAAATTATGGGCGGCCAACACGTTTAAATCGACATAATCGCCAATGTTTAAGTTGTAATTGGCTTGGTAGTTGCGGTTTTCTACTTTGCGGCTGCCGATACGGTTGTTCATGGTACGAAGCTGAAGGTCCAGCTTGTTGTTGTCGTTTTCGTATTCCACTTTGACCAAATGGCTGTTTGAGCGTTGTTGCAGGCTGGTAGGATCGATTGGGGTCAGATCCCATTGCGGTGCCAAATTCTCTTTCCAGCTTCTTTCCAAGTCATCGACATAATCTCTTTGCAAAACCTCAGGATCGTTATATTTTTTGGAGAAAGGGTAGTCCCAATAGCTTTTACCGACCGCATTGCGCTTGGAAAAGTCACGGACCCAGAGATTTTGTTCGTGGTCGAATTTCAATAAATTGCTCTCAAAATATTCTTGTTTTTTACGATCCAGATATTCCTCGCCAAAATTGCCGATACGCTGACCGCCACCGCCTACTTTATAGTTTTGCTCGACATTACGGTGGCTGTAACCATATAACGCACCAAGGCGCGCTCCGCTGTCAAACCATTTTTGTACCGCTCCGGTTGCCATAAAGTTGCTTTTGGTGCTGTTTGTGCCGGTCAATCCTTTGGTCAAGAGGCCGAAGGTATTGTTTCCGTGTACTACATCGTCTACCCGTAAAGTACGGAAATTGGCTGTACCGGATAAGGTATTGATGCCGTTGGCACCCGAGAAACTGCCTTTGGTTACATCCACGCCGGCAATAAAATTGGGATCCAGTGCCGTACCGAATTGTGAGGAGCTGCCGCTGCGTCCGGCATCGGCAGAAGTGGAATAGAAGGTTTGGGTTACGCCGTCAACCATCGTATTGACACGTCCCAAACCGCTATCGCCACGGATATTGACCGCCAATACGCCTGATCCTTTGTCTTGTTGGGTGAAAACGCCGGGCATGCTCCGCACGATGGTATCGATGTTTTCGCTGGATTGATAAACGCGTTCACGCGAACTTTTGGCTTGGCCTTCGGTAAAAACTTTTTTCTCTTTGGCAATGTGTTTACCTTTGACTTGAATTTCATCAAGCTCTTGAGTTGAAACCTCGTCTTCTGCGTGTGCGATACTGGTTATAGCCAGTAAAGATAATGTTAGTAGATTTAATTTGAAATTCGGATTCATGATAGTTACCTCAGAAACGAAGTAGATACTTTATAACATATTATTAAACTTTACAAATATTTAGATAATGGTTTTTATTTATTAAAAAATAAAGCAGATTCTTGTTTCAGGAGATAATCCAAGCGCATATGATTAATCTGGCTGAAAAGATAAAGCAGGTCTGAATTTGAATTTGATTGGTTGAGAAGAAGGGAGATTTAATTGAATTTAAACAGCCGGAAGAAGAAAATTTGATTGCGATATGTGAACTGGGCCGTTAGTTTCAAATGAAACCGGTAAAAAACATGAAATGCAAAATATAAAGTTAATATAGAAAGATTTGAAGTCAGTTGAAGAAAAGGCCGTCTGAAAATGATATTTCAGACGGCCTTTATTGTTTTAAGCCTTATTCCGGACCGCGGAATGTGTCGTGGCAGGATTTGCAGGTTGCACCGGTTTCGCCGTAAGCGGCTTTGATTTCTTCCAATTTGCCGGTTTGTGCGGCGGCGTTGAGTTTCTCAACTGCAGCGGCAAATTTTTCTTCTTCGGCTTTGAAGGTTGCCGTGTCTGTCCAGATGGCAGGCAGGGCGCGGCCGTTGCCTTGAGGGTCGGATTCAAACAGGGTGAACGGTTTTTTGCTGTTTTCGGCGAAGGTTGCGGCGGCTTGTTTGAATTTTTCTACGTCGTAAGGCTCTTCGTCTTTGACCATTTTGCCCATGCGGGTAAACTCAGGCATCATGGATTTGAACGCGGCCGTACGGTCTTCGGAAATAGGGCCTTTAGGCTGGGAAGGCGCGCTGCTGCCGCCGCAGGCGGAAAGGGTAAGCGCCACTGCTGCCAAAGCAACAGGGAGAAAACGGGTTTTCATATGGAGTGTGTCCTATTGTAATGATATGATTATCGTTAAATTTAAAATCAGCCGGCCAAACTCTCAGGCCGTCTGATAAGGCGTTATCATACCTTAAACCCAAGTCTGAAACGAGTACAGAAAGGAAACGATATGGCAATTTTGATTACCGGGGCATCGGCAGGATTCGGCGCGGCAATGTGCCGTACTTTTGTTGCGGCAGGCTATCATGTCATTGGCGCGGCACGGCGCGAAGACAAATTGCAGCAGTTGGCAGAGGAATTGGGCGAGCAGTTTTACCCTTTGGAAATGGATGTTTCTCGTACGGAGTCAATTCAAAACGCTTTAAACAGCCTGCCTGAGCATTTAGCTGAAATCGATTGCCTGATCAACAACGCCGGTTTGGCTTTAGGTCTGGATTCCGCTGATAAAGCCGATTTTGGCGATTGGGAAACCATGATTCAAACCAATATCATCGGCCTGATTTTTCTAACCCGCCAGATTTTGCCGCAAATGGTAGCGCGCAAACAGGGCTACATCATCAATTTAGGTTCGATTGCCGGCAGTTATGCTTATTCCGGCAGTAATGTCTATGGTGCAACTAAGGCTTTTGTGCGCCAATTCAGTATGAATCTGCGCGCCGAATTGGCAGATAAAAATATCCGCATTACCAATATCGAACCGGGTTTGTGCGGCGATACCGAGTTTTCCAATGTCCGTTTCAAAGGCGACGATCAGCGTGCGGCCGAGGTTTATGAGAATGTCGAGTTTATCCAGCCGCAAGATATTGCTGATACCGCTTTATGGCTCTATCAGCGTCCGGCGCGGATGAACGTCAATTCCATCGAAATCATGCCGGTTGCCCAGACCTTTGCAGGCATGAAAGTTTACCGCGATGAGCCTGCTCCGGTGAAGGAAGAAACGTTTGAAAAACAAAGTATGTCTTTGTTTGGAAAAATTAAATCTTGGTTTAAGTAATCGGCATCAGGCCGTCTGAACGTTTCAGACGGCCTCTTTGTTATCTGAAATTGAACAAACACGTTATAATGTAATTTTTTATTAACAAGGCCGTCTGAAAGGCTGTTTCAGTTATGAACGTAATCAAACAAAAAATCTTAGAACAAGCGCAGCGCGATGGTGTGCAGGTAACCGCTTTGCGCGAGCAAGTGCTTGATATTGTTTTGAAACAAAGCGGCGTGATTAAAGCCTACAACGTTCTGTCGCAGATGCAGCAGCAAAGCGAGGGCGTGGTTGCGCCGCCGACGGCCTACCGCGCCCTTGATTTTTGGGCGGAGCAGGGCGTTTTGCACAAAGTGGCGGCGGTCAACGGCTATATTCTGTGCAGCCACGCGCAGCACGAGTGCAATGACCATTGCCATGACCACGAAGAAGCCGAAGCGCACCACAGCGCGTTTATTTTGGTTTGTACCGAATGCGGTACGGCAGATGAGCAGACCTTGAGCCAAGAATGGGCGGC
>NZ_JBQCWY010000253.1:0-4129 GCF_051956955.1 Neisseria sp. P0021.S005
CAAACTGGAAATCAAAAAATTTGACCCAGTAGCCCGTAAACACGTTATTTACAAAGAAACTAAATTGAAATAATCCGGTTTCTTCCAAGAAAAAGCTCCTGTTTTGCAGGAGCTTTTCTTTTTATTTTCTGATTGGTTTTTGGGGGGCTTGTTTCAAATGTGTATGCAAGATATTTTTGGATTGCTTTGTAAGGAGGCAAAATAAAAGAGCGTGTATCCATTGGGATTACGCTCTTTTATTTTTCAGACGGCCTGATAGAGGATAAGCTGCCTTAAATCGCTAATAAACATTCAACAACGACTTAATGATCGACCTTGATGCCTTGGTCGTCGGAATGTTGTTTTTTATCCAGCTCTTTTTGCAAGGTATCGCATGGCGTGTCGCAATCGCACATTTTTTTCATGCCGAGAGAGGAAATGCCGCCGCAGCTGCCTTTGATGGTGCGTTTGGAGAAGATATAGCCGACTGCCATGCCAAGGATGACAATGATAAAAATGCCGAAAGTGAGGAGGAGGGTTTTCATGTGTGTATTCCTGAAGGTTAGTTTAATAATTTCTTGAATGCGCTGGACATTTTAGTATGGTAGCCGCCTTGCGGGGTCCGGATGATAAGGAAAACGGCGAGATTTTCTTGCTCGGCAAGTTTAAGTGCTTCAGTTTCTCCGAGGACGAACAATCCGGTGGAAAGGCCGTCTGCAAGTGTGGCGTTTTCTGCTACTACGCTGATGGAAGCAAGGTTGTGGCTGATGGGTTGTTTGGTTTTAGGGTTGATGATATGGGAAAGGCGGCGGCCTGACTTATCGACATGGAAAATGCGGTAGTCGCCGGATGTGGCCAGTGATTTATTGTCCAATGGAATGGTGATTTGAGTGGCGCCGCCTTGAACGATATTGGGCTGCTCGATGCCGATACGCCAAGGATTGCCTTGTGCATTGTGGCCTTTGCCATGTAACTCGCCTCCGATTTCTACCAAATAATTGCCGATATTGAGTTTTTCAAGTTCGGCGGCGGTTTTATCCACGCCAAAACCTTTGGCGATGGAGGATAGGTCTAAATAGACTTCGGGATGGGTTTTGGCGAGTGTAGGCTGCTGACCATCTTGGGAAAGTTTGAGTTTGTCCGTACCGACCATTTCTGAAGCATGTTGGATTTCTTGTGCAGTCGGTTCGTGCGTGATTTCTTTTTGCGGGCCGAATCCCCAAAGGTTGACCAAAGGGCCGACGGTTACGTCCAGTGCGCCGTGCGTCAATTTGTTTAAACGCAAGGCTTCGCCGGTTACATAGGCAAAGTCTTGGGAAATGGGCATGGCCTGATTGACGGTGCGCAGCTGGTTGAATTGGCTGATTTCGGAATCGGTCTGGTAGGTAGACATTTGCCGGTTGACTTCTTTAAGCGCGTCATCAATGCGTTTTTGTATTTCGGCGGGGGAGGGGAGTTTGTCTTGACCATCTGAAAGGTATTTGACGGTATAGGTAGTGCCCATGGTCTCGCCTTGCAGGGTGATGGTTTGTTGTTTTTCAGGTTGGCAGGCAGAGAGCGTGAGTGCGGAAACGATGGCAACGGTGTAGCCGATTATCGGACGGTAAAACGAATTGGAAAGAAACGGCATAGGGGATTCGCGGATTATTTTTTGAAGCCTTTATTGTATCGTAAAAGAAAGGTTCAGGCCGTCTGAAAGTATGGTTTTCAGACGACCTGGCAATAAAAAAGGAAGAAACCGAAGTTTCTTCCTTTTTGTTTGTTAGCCGCCGAAATCGTCCAAGAGGATGTTTTCGTCTTCCACGCCCAAATCTTTGAGCATTTTGATCACGGACTGGTTCATGATCGGAGGGCCACACATATAGAATTCGCAGTCTTCCGGTGCTTCATGGTTTTTCAGGTGGTTTTCGTAAACTACGTTGTGAATGAAGCCTGTGTAACCATCCCAGTTGTCTTCAGGCAATGGGTCGGACAGGGCAACGTGCCATGTGAAGTTCGGGAATTCTGCTGCGAGTTGGTCGAAGTCTTCGACATAGAACATCTCGCGTTTAGAACGTGCACCATACCAGAAGGTAATCTTACGTTTGGAGTTCAAACGTTTCAGCTGGTCGAAAATGTGGGAACGCATCGGAGCCATACCCGCACCACCGCCGATAAATACCATTTCGGCATCGGTATCTTTGGCAAAGAATTCGCCAAATGGACCGGAAATCGTTACTTTATCACCGGCTTTAAGCGACCAGATATAAGACGACATTTGTCCTGGAGGCGCATCAGGTACGCGTGGAGGAGGCGTAGCGATACGCACGTTCAGCATGATGATGCCTTTTTCTTCAGGGTATGAAGCCATAGAGTAGGCACGCAAAATCGGCTCGTCCACTTTGGAAACATATTGCCACAGATTGTATTTGTCCCAGTCTTCGTGATATTCCTTAGGAATGTCGAAGTCTTTGTAGGCAACAGTGTGAGGAGGGGCTTCAATTTGGATGTAGCCACCGGCGCGGAAAGGAACTTCTTCGCCTTCGGGAATGGCAAGCTTGAGTTCTTTAATGAACGTTGCTTTGTTGTCATTGGAGATGACAGTACATTCCCATTTTTTCACGCCGAATACTTCTTCCGGTACTTCGATGTCCATGTCGGTTTTAACGTTGACCTGACAAGACAGACGGCAGCCTTCGCGCGCTTCGCGTTTGCTGATGTGGGACAACTCGGTTGGCAGAATGTCGCCGCCGCCGCTTTTTACGATAACGCGGCACTGGCCGCATGAGCCGCCACCACCGCAGGCGGAAGGAACGAAGATGCCTTGGCTGGCAAGCGCACCCAGCAGTTTACCGCCGGCAGGCATCGTCAGCTCTTTTTCATTATTGACTTTGATGGTGATGTCGCCTTCGCTCACCAACTTGGATTTGGCAAACAGAATCATCAGTGCCAAAACCAAGACGATGAGGGTAAACATCACGATACCTAGAATAATCTCCATGCCGATTCCTTTCTTATAACTGGATGCCGGAGAACGACATAAACGCCATTGCCATCAGGCCAGCGGCGATAAAGGTAATGCCCAAGCCTTTGAGACCTTTAGGGACGTCCGAATATTTCATTTTTTCGGTAATGCCCGCCAAAGCGACAATAGCCAAAAGCCAGCCCAAACCTGCACCGAAACCATATACAACGGACTCGCCGAAGTTGTATTCGCGTTGCGCCATAAACGATACGGCACCGAAAATCGCGCAGTTTACGGTAATCAGAGGCAGGTAGATACCCAATGCGTTGTAGAGGGCAGGGACGAATTTGTCCAAGAACATTTCCAAAATCTGCACCAAAGCGGCAATCACGCCGATGAAGGTGATGAATTTCAGGAAGGTCAGGTCCACGCCTTCAACCAGCGCGCCGTCTTTCAACAGCGAGTAAACAAGTTGGTTGGCAGGGACGGACAGGCCGAGTACGAAAGTTACAGCCACGCCCAAACCGAATGCAGTGGATACTTTTTTAGATACTGCCAAAAATGTACACATCCCTAAGAAGAAGGAAAGTGCCATGTTTTCCAGAAAGACGGATTTTACAAAGAGGCTTAAGTAATGTTCCATGTGTTATTTCTCCGCCTGTTCAGGTTTCCAAGTGCGCAGCCCCCATACCAAGAAGCCGATGATGAAGAACGCGCTGGGAGCGAGCAAGAACAAGCCGTTGGTTTGATACCAGCCGCCATCTTGTACGGTTTGGAAAATGGTGTAGCCAAAGAGCTTGCCTGAGCCGATCAGTTCGCGGATGGTTGCGATGATGATCAACATCATGCCGTAACCTGCGCCGTTGCCGATACCGTCAACCAAGCTCTCCAAAGGAGGCTCTTTCATGGCGAATGCTTCGGCACGGCCCATCACGATACAGTTGGTAATAATCAGGCCGACGAAAACGGACAGCTGTTTGGACAGCTCATAGGCAAAAGCTTGGAGCAGTTGGTCAACCAGCGTTACCAAGGAAGCAACAATCGCCATTTGCACAATAATACGGATGCTGTTGGGGATGTAGTTGCGTACCAAAGAAATGAAGAAGCTGGAAAAACCGGTTACCAAAGCTACGGAAATACCCATTACGATGGCCGTCTGAAGTTTGGTGGTAACCGCCAAAGCCGAACAAATACCCAAAACCTGCA
>NZ_JBQCWY010000254.1:0-4093 GCF_051956955.1 Neisseria sp. P0021.S005
GGCAGGCAGACTGCGCTGCCGCTGCGGACTGTGGCAACCAAGCTGTTGGTTGTGCCTAAATCAATGCCTACGGCGAGGCGGTGTTGATGGGGGGCGGCGGACATGCCGGGTTCTGAAATCTGCAAAAGAGCCATGATTGTGTGCCTTCTGATGCTGTATTTATTAGGATGGGGCAGATTTTAGCAGATTTTTGGCAGATAGTTGAGTGGATTGCTAGGAAATAACCATAAGGCTTAATGTTGTTTTTTAATTGAAAAGAAAGTGGATTTTGAATTCAGACTTGTATTTTTTAAGAAATACGGATAAAATTCAGCCTCTTTGCCTTGCCTTTTACTTCGCATGGTGAAAGGCTGTTTTTAATCATCCATAAGGAGATAACATGCGTCATTACGAGATCGTGTTTATCGTTCATCCTGATCAAAGCGAGCAAGTGCCTGCTATGGTTGAGCGTTACAAAACCATGATTACTGAAGCCAACGGTAAAATCCACCGTTTGGAAGACTGGGGCCGTCGTCAATTGGCTTACCCAATCAACAAAATCCATAAAGCACACTATGTTTTGATGAATATCGAAACTACTCCCGAAGTGGTTGAAGAGCTGGAAACTGCTTTCCGCTTCAATGATGCCGTACTGCGTCACCTGACCATCAAAACAAAACACGCTGTAACTGAAGCTTCCCCAATGCTGGGCGGCGAAAAAGCAAAAAACTTGCTGAACGGTGCAGCTGAAGAAGTTGCAGCAGCTGAATAAGATTGAACAATCTGATTAAGCTTACCGCCCGTATCTTGCAGGTTCAGCCTTTGAGATATACGCCGGCAGGAATCCCTGTTTTAGATATTGTGTTGCAACATGAATCTTGGCAGGAAGAAAACGGACAAAAATGTCTGGTCAAATTTGAAATTCCCGCGCGGATTTTAGGTAAGCAGGCTGAGGAATGGCAGTATCGGCAAGATGCAGTCATCGAGTCGGAAGGTTTTTTGGCGCAACGCAGCCAACGCTTCCCCAAGCCGGTACTACGCATACAGAACATTAAAGAATATAAAGGTTAAACGACAATGGCTCGTCAATCATTCAAACGTAGAAAATTCTGCCGCTTTACGGCTGAAAAAATCCAAGAAGTTGATTACAAACAAGTTGATTTGTTGAAAGACTTCATCTCTGAAAACGGCAAAATCATCCCTGCCCGCATTACTGGTACTAAAGCACACTACCAACGTCAGTTGGCTACTGCTGTGAAACGTGCCCGTTTCCTGGCTCTGTTGCCTTACACCGATCAACACAAATAATTTTGGAGTTTAAATCATGCAAATTATTCTGTTAGAAAAAATCGGCGGTCTGGGTAACTTGGGTGACATCGTTACCGTTAAAAACGGTTACGCACGCAACTTCCTGATCCCTGCCGGTAAAGCAAAACGTGCAACCGAAGCCAACATGAAAGAATTCGAAGCACGCCGCGCTGAATTGGAAGCCAAACAAGCTGAAATCTTGGCTGATGCTAAAGCCCGTCAAGAAAAACTGGAAGGCCAAACCATTACTGTTGCTCAAAAAGCCGGTGTTGATGGTCGTCTGTTCGGTTCTGTTACCAATGCTGACATCGCTGAAGCGATTGTTGCTGCCGGTATCCAAGCTGCTAAAGCAAACGTACGTCTGCCTAACGGTCCGTTGAAAGCTGTTGGCGAATACGAAGTTGAAGTAGCTCTGCACACTGACGCTGTTGCTAAAATTACCGTTGCTGTTGTTGCAGCCGCTGAGTAATTGATTCATTCAAGGCCGTCTGAAAATCAAGGGTTTCCTTGAATTTCAGACGGCCTTGTTTATCTGCTTGAGCCGAAGTAAGTAAATATTGATTTGTCTATATTTTTAAGTCTGTCTAGAAATATAGCGGAAGAGATGATGTATTGGCCGAATATTCATTCGTGTTCGGGTTTGTCGTATTATTTAGTAAAGAGATTATTTATGAATAAAATCAAAATCTTTGGGATAGGTTTGACTGCTTTGGCTTTAGCTTCATGCGGCACTCCGCAAAAGCCTGCTGTTGATACGGCAAAACCTGTCGAGCCTGTTTCCTCTGCAAAACGCCCTGTATTTGATGCTGCGGCTGAATCTGTTGCCAGCAGCGGTTTTAATGAGAACGTCAATGTTCAGCAGTTTATCCAATATGAAGTGAAAAATCGCCGTTTCAGTGCGGAAGAGTTGCGCAATTTCTTTAATGGCGTGGTGTATAAAGGCAACATTATTACCATTATGTACCGCCCAAGCACTTCGCGTCCTTGGTATGAATTCCGCACCGGTAACTCTGGTGCAGCCAAATTTAATGGCGGCAGACAATTCTATGCGGCAAACCGTGCCGTAATTGATGATGTGGCACGCAAATACGGCGTACCTGCCGAATTGATTGTGGCGATTCTCGGGATTGAAACCAATTATGGTAAAAATACAGGCAGCTTCCGCGTTGCCGATGCCTTGAGTACATTGGCCTTTGATTATCCTCGCCGTGCCGAGTTTTTCCAAAATGAATTGAGTGAACTTTTGCAGATGGCAAAAGAAGAAAAAGAAAATATCTTTGACTTCAAAGGCAGCTATGCCGGCGCGATGGGCATGCCGCAATTTATGCCTTCAAGCTACCGTAAATGGGCGGTGGACTATGATGGTGATGGTCATCGCGATATTTGGAATAATGTTGGCGATGTGGCGGCTTCTGTCGCCAATTATATGAAACAGCATGGCTGGCAGACCGGCGGTAAGATGGTTGTGCCGGTAAGTCTGACGATTACTCCGCACTTGCAGGCGATTATCGATGAGAAAACTGCCTTGACGCGCACTGTCGCAGATTTCAAAGCTTTGGGTGTCGTGCCTCAAGCTGCTATTGCCGATAATGAAAAAGCTGTGCTGTATGCTTTGGAGACCAGCCCGGGCGTATTTGAATACTATTTGGGTCTGAATAACTTCTACACGGTATGGCAATACAACCACAGCCGTATGTATGTAACAGCGGTACGCGATATTGCGAATGCAATCAATAACAATGGCCTGTAAGCCATAAGAAAACCACCCTTTGGGGTGGTTTTTAAATATCGAGGATTTGTAAAGGGGGTTAAGCTATCAGTCTGATTTTCATGGCGTAACGTTTTTTGCTGTGTCCTGAAACAAACTGTCCTCCTCGGGCAGGGGATAAAAACGCATTGCCTTCTGCGGTTGGCTCTGCACAAGTATATTGACCGTTTCGATCGCTCCAAAGGGCATACACAGGCAGATTGTGGGTACGGATATCCAGTTTCAAGCCGTCAAATGCAACGTGTGCATCCTGGTCGGAGGAAACAAATTCGGTATGGGAGATATAGTCGGCATCGTATGGGGCGCCGTTGAAATCAAATTGTGTGCCGGCGGCGGTAAAGTAGGGGTGGAATCCTGGGGACGTGCGGATGGGTGATTCGCCGTAATTGCAGACAGTTAGGATGGCGATGGCTTCATTTTCGTTAGGCAGACTGTAATCGAGCAACCATTCGACGTGTTCATAGCCTTTTTCTGTGCTGATTAATTTTAAGCCGATATCTGATTCATTTTGATGGCGGATTTCCCAGTCTGAAGTTCTGCCGAAACCATGTTGGGCCAGATGATTTTTGCTGTCAGGTCCGAATTGAGGTAGGCAGACGTGCATGCCGCCGCGTAATTTTGTGTCATCGCCTACTTGAACGCTGGTTTTCGGAAATAAGACTTCCCATCCTTTTAGAATCAGGGAATCAATATATCCGCCCATTGTATTTACTTGCATAGTGGCTGATTGGTTGCGTAGTATGATTTCGGACATGATGTTTCAAACTTCAAATTACTTATCATTTATGTAGCATTCTAACATTGCAATGACATGCTGTCGCTGTCGGTTTGATAGAAAATCCTTAATAAAAATCAAAAAAATGCTAGAATATATGCCATTTTCTGAGGCCGTCTGAAAAGCGGAGAATTCTTTTCAGACGGCCTTCCGATTTATTTCCCGTAGAGAAACAACATGGCTTATCAAGTTCTTGCACGAAAATGGCGTCCGAAAACCTTTGCCGATTTGGTCGGTCAGGAACACGTCGTCAAAGCCCTGCG
>NZ_JBQCWY010000255.1:0-4081 GCF_051956955.1 Neisseria sp. P0021.S005
GTTTTACCCAGCACCAAGCGTGATTGAACCAGCTCGACTTCTGCTTCAGACGGCGTGGTTTGATTGTTGAAGATGCTGTTGATTTCGGTCAGGATTTGGTTTTGTCGCGTTTCAATTTCCAGCATGGCGTCGGCACGGTATTGCGGAGTGGATGCCAGGCTGAAGGCTGCGCCAAGAATGCCGCCTGCAAGCAGGGCAGCGAGGATTTTGTATTTATTTGTCCAAATTACGCGCAGCTGTTGACCGAAGTCGATTTCGTCATTGTCTGCGCTGTAAGGTATGTAGGTCGTTTTTTTCATTGCTTGCTTTCTTGTTTATGCCGGTTTTATACCGGTTGAGTTTTTCCGTTTAGTTTGGTTTTCCAAGTGTCTGCGGCAGCATTGAGCTGTTCAAAAACGGCTTCAAACATTTCGCTGCTTTGTTTGTATGGGTCAGGTACGGTTTTTTTAGGTAACCATTGGGCAAACAGCATGGTTTTGCTGCGTGCCGGCGAATGGATGTCGGCAACCATATCGATTTGACTGGGCTCCATCACAAGAATCAAATCGGCCTGCTCGCACATTTGGGCGGTCAGCTGGCGTGCCGTATGGCCTGCAACGATAACGCCGTGTTTGAGTGCGGTTTTAATAGCTTGGAAATCGGCATCCTTCCCTGCCAGTGCTTTTATGCCGGCGCTGCTGATTTGATGGCCGGGTAGTTTTTTCTGCATGATCCGCTCTGCTGTAGGGGAGCGGCAGATGTTGCCTAGGCAGACGATGAGTATGTTGTGGTACATGATATTGTTTTCGGTTTATGGTCTGAAAAAAGCGTGAGTCAGACTATAAGATACTGCTTTTCCGTTTGTGTGGTGTGTACGGCTTTTGTATGCCGTTTATGTAATTGGTTTGGATTGTGCGTAATTTTGTATCCTGCTGTCAAACGAGGGTCTGACAGCAGGAACCACTGTTTATTTAAATGTATTGTCGAGGGTGTTGACGTTGCTGATGGAGTTGGTAATTTGTGACATTACGCGGTTCCAACGGGTAACCGGGGCGGCGGTAACGTAAACGGTATCTTCCGAACGCAGTTTGAATTCGCTGCCCAGCGCGTAAGAAGTCGCATCTTTCAGGTTGAGCTGATAGATGTGGATAGGTTTGGCCGCATCTTCTGGTGCGCGGCGGATCACGAATACGCCGGTTGCATCAGCATAGTTTTGGTTCATGCCGCCGACTTCGCCGAGCGCTTGGGTCAGGTTGAGGCCGTGATTGCCGATCGGCAGAGTGGCTTGTTTGCCGACTTCGCCCATGATGTAGATTTTGTTGTTGCTGCTGTTAGGAACGTAAACGATGTCGCCATGGCTGAGAAGATGGTTTTGTGACATATCGCCGTATTGCAGCATGTCTTGCAGGGAAATGGTGCGGTCGACGCCGTTGTGCGTCCATTTGATGTGTTGGGTGTCGGCACTTTGGGTGACACCGCCTGCTTGGTTGATGGCATCCAAAATGGTCATCGGGATATTGGTAATCGGCTGCTGACCTGCTTGGTTGATAGCACCGGATACTGAAATGCGTTGCGAACGGAATTCGGTAACGTTGATGGCTACTTGAGGGTTTTTGATGTAGCGTTTCAGAAGGCTGGTCAGGGTATTTTGCAATTCGTCCAAAGTTTTGCCTTTAGCTTGAATTTTGCCTGCCAATGGATAAGTAA
This sequence comes from Neisseria sp. P0021.S005, assembly GCF_051956955.1. Taxonomy (NCBI): domain Bacteria; kingdom Pseudomonadati; phylum Pseudomonadota; class Betaproteobacteria; order Neisseriales; family Neisseriaceae; genus Neisseria; species Neisseria sp. P0021.S005. Next base: position 1,687 of record NZ_JBQCWY010000255.1, read on the forward strand.
TATAACCGCCCTCATCTACCCAGGCACCGCGGCTGACTTGGTTGGTTTGCGGGTTGCTTTGCTGGATAGGGGAGTTGAGGTCGGAGTGCGCCCAAACCATGATATTGAGGACGTCGCCGCTGCCGATGCGGTAGCGGTAAGCACTTTTGCTTTGCTCCAAACCTTGGTTGTTTTGGGAAAGTACAGGCGGCTTGCGCATTTTTTCAATTAGGTTGGGTGTGATGGGGTAAACGGCAACGCGGCTGTCGAGATTGGTATCGGCTGCGGTGTCGGTATCGGTGTAAACAATTGTTTTGGTTCTGGTTTTGATGGTTGAACCAGGAATAACTGTCGTGCTGTTACAGGCAGTTAGTGCTAATAAAGCAAGCAGGGAGAGTGTTTTTTTCATGTAGTAGTCCTTGCGGGATGGTGTCCGGGCTGTCTGAAAATATTCAGACGGCCTTATTGTTTTGTTGCCAAACCAGGTCGCAGATACCGTCTTTAGGTACGAAGCCTGTCGGTGCGCGCAACAGAAGCTGGCGCAGGCTGTTTTGGTCGCTTTGGAGACAAGCGGTTTCGAGTTCCGACAGTATGTCAGATAATTGCGTCCATGGAAGCATTACTTCACTGGCGGTCATAATCCGGGGATGAGTGGTTTTTTGCACCTCATCACCGATGAGCAGTTCTTCATAAAGTTTCTCGCCCGGGCGCAGGCCGGTAATCTTGATTTCGATGTCGCCGTGTGGGTGTTGCTCATCTTTGACTTTGAGGCCGCTGAGGACAATCATTTGACGGGCAAGGTCGATGATTTTGACGGATTCGCCCATGTCGAGGACGAATACGTCGCCGCCTTTACCCATTGCACCGGCTTGGATAACCAGTTGCGCCGCTTCGGGAATGGTCATGAAGTAGCGGGTAATGTCTTGGTGGGTCAGGGTAATCGGGCCGCCTTCGGCAATTTGTTTTTCAAATACAGGGACAACGGAGCCGGACGAACCCAATACATTGCCGAAACGCACCATGCAGAAGCGTGTTTTTTGTTCTGGCTCGGCGGCAAGCGCTTGTAGGCAGAGTTCGGCCATGCGTTTGCTGGCGCCCATGGTGTTGGTCGGACGGACGGCTTTGTCGGTGGAAATCAAAACAAAGGTGGAAACGCCTGCATCTACGGCAGCCTGCGCGCAGCAGAGTGTGCCGAATACGTTGTTTTGAATGCCTTCGATGGTGTTGAATTCGACCATAGGGACGTGTTTGTAGGCTGCGGCATGATAAACGGTGTCGACATGATAGGCCTTCATGATGCTGCTAAGGCGTTCTTTGTTTTGAACCGAGCCTAAAAGCGGTACGACTTCGACTTGACTGCCTTGCGCGGCTTGGGTTTCGCGCAATTCTTTGTCTATGCTGTATAGGGCAAATTCGGACAATTCAAACAACAGCAGTTTGGTCGGACGGCAGTTGAGAATCTGACGGCAAAGTTCGGAGCCGATAGAGCCGCCTGCGCCGGTCACCATCACGACTTTGTCGCTGATGTCGGCACTCATTAATTCAGGGCGCGGTGCCACAGGGGTGCGGCCGAGCAAATCGACCACAGAGATTTTTTTCAATGAGCTGACGTTGATTTTGCCGTCCACCAAATCCTTCATGCCCGGAATGGTCAGGACTTCGCATTTGTACGCTTCGAGGCGGCGGATAATGTCTTTGCGTTCTTCCGGCGTAGAACTTGGAATCGCCAGCAGAATTTTGCGGACGCCGTAGCGGCTGATCAGCATCGGGATTTCGTTGGGGTTGTAGACGGCAAGGTCATAGATGACGGTACGTTGGATTTTCGGGTTGTCATCGACAAAGGCGATGGCCGAGTATTCGTTAACCTGTTTGATGGCTTCCAGTAATTGGCGGCCGGATTGGCCTGCGCCGTAGATGATGACGGGGGTCATTTGTTTGCGGTGATGATCGGTCAGAATCGCACGCAGGATCATGCGCGAGCTGGTAACGCCAACCACCAAGACCAAGAAATAGACGATGGGCAGGGCAAGGTGTAGTTTTTGTTCAAAAATCAGGGTGGTCAGGCAGAACAAGACCGCTGAAATGATGCTGCCGAATGCGGCGGCGGTCAGGACGCGGATGCTGACAAAGCGCGTGACGGCGCGATAGAGGCCGATACGGATGAAAAGGATAATGGTCAGCACAGCGGTGCTGCCGAAAGCCAGCCAGTTGGCGATACTCAACCATTCGTCGGAATATTGCACTTTGAGGCTTTGGGCAAACCAAAACGCCACGAATATCATCAAGATATCGTGGATGACGAAGAAGGTTTTTTTAAGGTTGCGCGGCAGAGCCAGCAGGGTTTCCAAGTTCATTTTATATTTCTTGTGTCTGAGTGTTGTAATGTGGCTTGGTACGGATTGTTTGAAGCAGGCTG
>NZ_JBQCWY010000256.1:0-4064 GCF_051956955.1 Neisseria sp. P0021.S005
ACTATTAATTTACTTTTCATAAAATTATATTCCTTTTATTCATTAAACAACCCCGCCACATACCCCACACTCCTATCCCGTTTCCCCAGCAACTCCGGCTGGCAAATTTCCACCAGCGAGCAGGCTTTGCAGCGTTTGCCGTAGTCGGGCGGTGGAGTTTGGCTGCTGTTTAAAAGTTCGCGCACGGCGGCGATGGTGGCGAGGGTTTGGGCGCGCAGGTCGTCTGAAAACGTGATGGGGACGCGGTGGCGGGTTTGCATATACCACAGCGCGCCCTCGGGGATGGTTTGCCCCGTCATTTCTTCCAAGCACAAGCCTTGGGCGCAAAGCTGGATTTCGTCCATCGGGTCGGGTTTGGGCTTGCCGCGTTTGTATTCCACGGGTTTCAGACGACCTGTTTTTGTTTCCACTTCCACCAAATCCAACACGCCGCTGATGCCCAGCTTCTCCGCCGATACATGCACCGACCGCTCAAAGCGCATGCCCTTGCGCGTTTCCGGTTCGCCCGAATCCACCCGCTCATGCAACGCCTTTCCCTGCGCGGTCAAATAGTTCTCCGCCCACGCCTGCTCGTTATGAATCAACGCGCATTGGCGCGGGCAGAAAGCGTAGTGTTGCAGGGCGGAAAGGGGAATCAGGCGCGTGTCCTGATTTTCCCCTTGGCTTTCGGTTGAAAGTGCGGTCATCTTTTTAAGTGTTTTTTAAAGTAACTCTTCCACGCTCACGCCATTTAGGCCGTTTGAAACCACGCTGATTTTGTAATCGCCAAAACCGCTTGCGGGCGTACCTGATTCGCCGTTTACACGTTCGACTTTCACAGCGTCAAACAGTTTATGTGCAGGCTGGCTGCCGAGCGCGCTGTCGTGTTTGAAAACAATCAATTTGCGCGCTGCCATTTCGCCACGGGCGGCAGAGCGGTCATGTTCAAACATCAGCGTCAGGGCTTGCCAGAGTTTGGCTAAGTCGTCGTCTGAAAAGCCGGTTTTGGCGGCAAGGTTGGCGGAGATAAAACCGTGCACGCGGTAGAGCGCGTAAGGGACGATGTATTTGCGCCCCATGGTGCGTTCTTTTTCCAAGTCTTTTTCATTGGTTACCGCCATGCGGGTGATGGAAACTTCCAGCGGCACAATCGGGTCGATGGATTGTGCAAACGCCAATTGCACCGGGCCGCGCACTTGCCCGCTGTTGACTTCGGTGGTCATCACTGCGCCAAAGGTGCGGATATCAAAGAAGTTTTTGCACATCCAAGCGGTAATGTCACGGGCTTTGGCTTCGTCTTTTGGTAGTTTTTTGGCTTCCGATTCTATTCCGAGCGCCTCATAAGCGCGTTTGTTTTGCAGGTTTAACACGCTTTTTTCTTTGACGTAGATTTCGTAACCGGCTTCGTTTTCGCTGCTGATTTCTACAAAATTACGAATTTTGCGTTTTAAGCAGACATCAGTTACCAAGCCTTTGCTGGATTCAGGGTCAAGGCGCGGCATATTGCCCGCATCAGGATCGCCGTTGGGGTTGCCGTTGGTTACGTCAAAAAAGTAAACAAATTCATAGCGGTTTTGAATGGCAGACATTTTCTAGCTCCTTAGTTTTCAATGGTTTCAGCGGTTTCTTTTTTAGCAAAATAGCTTTGTTTTTGATGGTAATAGCCGATGGCGAAGCGGCCTTGCTCGTCAATGCTCAAATGGCGCGGAAAGGTTTCGGGCAGTTTGGCAATGATTTCGCCCAAATCTTTATCCAAATTCACCGCCATGCCGGCTTTGTCTTTACGCAAGCGCGATAAATGGTGTTTTGCGCCCGACAACAGGCGCGGAAAAACGGAAAACGGCACGGCGGAGGCAGAGCCGTAATAGCGGTCGGCAATACCGGCATTTAATTCGCCCAACGCCTGATATTGAATGCGCTCCAACACGGCAAACAGCCGCCCTAAAAGATAGGCGCGATTCGGGCTTTCATTGTTCAAACTCATAGGAACTCCTTCTTCGATAAAACCTTTTCTAAAACGCCGCTCTAATACGGCTTTCATCATTGCCACGCGCAGACCGTTCACGTCGCCATCGGCGCGGATTCGGGTAATCAGTTGCGACAGCAAACTCAAGGGATACGGCGTGCCGCAAATCACGGCGCGGGTCATTTCGCCTGCCAATACGGGCGAGATATTTTCGCTTTTGCCTAAAACCGCCGTCTGCAACAGCAAGCGCCAAATAGAAGGCGGCGTTTTCCACGGGCGCGGTTCAATTTTTAAATCCCGCCAGTGCCATGCCAAATTTTCCGCCAGCTGCCCAAACGTGGTGTCTAGCCAAAATCGAACAGAAATCCGCGCAGCATTGGGGGCAAGCCCCAAAATATAAAAACGGGTATTGGGAGAGAGTTCGGGCGCAATGTCTTGCAACAGTCTTCCGTTGGCGATTTGTTCCAACATGTTGAAAACTTTGGAACTTTCTTGTTCGTCATCCGGCGGCGTGAACACTTGCGCGAAGAAGCCTTCGGCAGCTTGCGCGGTCGCGTTATCGTCCGCTTCCGCCCAAAAGACCGTGCTGGCGTCACCAATTGTCAAGCAGTGATTGTTTTCGCGGCGCAACAGATAATTCAGCGCGGTGGTGTAGGCAAACGCGGATTGTTCGGAAACGGGCGCATTTGCGCCTTGCTCTTTACCAAAAGAGGCAAAGGCTTCTTTATTGAACGAAATAATCGAACCGCCGGAGCTTTGCCCACCAAACACGCCTTTAATTGCAGGATGCAGCCGCGCAATCGGGGCGGTGTCGCCGCTAATCAAGCACAAGCCTTCGAGCGCTTCGTCGCTTTTCAGGCAGCCTGCCCACAAGGTTTGCGCGGCTTCGCGTTTATGGATAAGTGCGGTCGGTTTTTCAAGAGAAAATGCAATATTGGCATCGAGCATTTCGGCAGGCAGATTTTCGGCAGCGAAATTTTCAGGTAGCCAGTTTTGCAGAAAACGGCACAAGGCTTGCAAGCCTTCATCGTCGCTGTTTTGCAGTAAATCGAGATGGTATTGCTTAAAGGCGTCAAAAGTTTTTTCAGACGACGTAAATGGTTTTTCTTTGACTTCGGCTTTGTTTTTATTGGCTTCCACGCCAAGCGCGTAGGCGGTTTTATCCCACAAAAAATTCGGTTTGATACCCGACGTGCGTTTTTCAGGGCGCGGCACGCTCATCAGCTTCGGCTGCGGCTTTTTATCGGCGGTCAGATTCGGCACAGCGGTTTTCAGACGGCCTTCTTTATCCAATACCAAAATCCAGCCGATTTTTTCCTCGCTAAAGCCATAAGGCGGCACTTTCGGGTTGCCCATTTCATCGATTTGTGCTGCCAAACGGCGGTAATAGCGGGCAAGGGATGCAAGAATCATGCTTTCACCTCCTCGGCGTAAAACGGCGGTACATCAATCATGCCACCTTTCATTTCCGCACGGAAAAAATGCGGTGTGTTGCCGTGGTCAAAATCAATATCGTGCAGCATCCAGCCTAAATCACGGTTTGCCTCGCTTTCCGATAACGCCGACAGCGGCAGCAGCTCGCCCTCGTCAATCAACGCAAAATCGGCAGGAAACTCACGCACGCCCAAACAAGGCTGCTGAAAACATTGCCCCTTTTTCGCACGGCGTTTGAACATCTCAATATGCTTGGTAACGGTCTCATCCGCGCCCGCTTTTGCCGTCAGCACCGCATGGGCTTCAATCACATAAGCCACGTCTTTAAGCACCGTCGCCGCGCGCTGCTGGCGGTCGTCTTCAATCAGCGTATATAAATCGGCAACGCTCTTGCGCTTCATCGCGCCGCTGATCTTACCCGCTGAAATCTTGCCGCCCAACTCATTGCGCCGCACCGACTCAAACCGAATCGGCTTCAACACATAAATCCGGTCAATCACCCACCGAATCGCCGGCTTCCAATGCACCGCCGCCAAAATCCCGCGCGCCGCCGACGGCGTGATGACATCATAAGACACCCGCTCCACCTTCATCTCCGGACGGGTAAAACAGGCATAATCGCCCCAAATGTGTAGGCGGATTTGGTTTGCCATACAAACTCCTTAACACACAGCCGCCCGAAGGC
>NZ_JBQCWY010000257.1:0-4062 GCF_051956955.1 Neisseria sp. P0021.S005
GCGGCTGCCAGGTTGGCGTAACCTTCAGCAGGAGCGGCTTGTGCGCCGTTTTTCAGGGTGATGAACAGGTTGGAGAAATCAACGCCGCCGATTAGTAGACCGATAGGAGGCATGATTACATCGTCAACCAATGATTTGACGATGCCGCTGAATGCTGTACCGACAACCATACCGACTGCGAGGTCGACAACGTTGCCACGCATAATAAATTCTTTAAATTCTGAAGCGATTGACATAATTAATCTCCTGTATGTGTTTGAGTCAAAATCAGATGTGATTCAATTAATCGGCAGGCATCTTAACGCTTTATTAGTTAAGAAAAATTCAATAATGTTAAATTTTGTATTTTATGCCAAAAATGCCCTGCTTCTATGCCTTCTGTATGAAAAACAGGCCGTCTGAATTTTTTCTGTTACTTTTTTACACCACTTTTTATCAGTAGCTAAGTATCAGATAACATGAATGTTATCTTTAGAATCAATGCTCTATCGGAATTTCAAATTGAGGTAGAATGATAATATAATAATGCTGAAAACATAATCATTGAAAGCCTGTAAAGATAATGTTTCGAATTCGTATTTGACTTTCAGACGGCCTTTTTTGTCATGCAGTTATTCAAACCATAATGTAACGGCCATAAAAAACGCACTTTCAGCATGAAAGTGCGTTTGGCGTGAAAACTGTTTAGTTCTCTTCGTCGTTCAGCGCATTGATGCTGTAACCGCCGTCAACGTAGGTAATCTCGCCGGTAATGCCGGAAGCGAGGTTGGACAAGAGGAAGGCGGCGGTGTTGCCGACTTCTTCGGTGGTCACGTTGCGGCCCAATGGGTTGTGGGAAGCGACGTGGCCTAAGAGTTTGCTTAAATCGGCGATGCCGGAAGCAGCCAGGGTTTTGATCGGGCCTGCGGAGATGCCGTTGCAGCGGATGCCTTCTTTGCCCAGGCAGGCGGCAGTGAAGCGGATGCCGGCTTCGAGGCTGGCTTTGGCCATGCCCATAACGTTGTAGTTAGGAATGGCACGAACGGCGCCTAAGTAGCTCAGGGCAACGATTGCGGCGTTGCGGCCCTGCATCATCGGACGGGCGGCTTTTGCCAGCGCAGGCAGGCTGTATGCGGAGATTTCGTGAGCAGTGTTGAACGCTTCGCGGCTGATGCTGTCGAGGAAGTCGCCGCTCAAAGCTTCTTTCGGGGCAAACGCGATGGCGTGCACCAAACCGTCGAGGCCGTCCCAGTGTTTGCCCAAGTCAACGAAAACTTGGTTGATTTCGTCGTCGCTGGCAACGTCGCAGCGGAACACGAGTTCGGAGCCGAGTTCGGCCGCCATTTTACGGACGCGCTCTTCCAGTTTGTCGACAACATAAGTGAATGCCAATTCCGCGCCTTGTTCGCGGCAGGCTTTGGCGATGCCGTAAGCGATGGAACGCTCGGAGATCATGCCGGTAATCAGAATTTTTTTGCCTTGCAAAAAGCCCATTTTCTTATCCTTTAGCAGTGGTATTGCGGTTGCATTAAACTGCGCATTATAGCAAAAACCGCTGTTTCGGCATAGAAAAAAACGGATAACCCTTTGTCTTGCCTCAAATAGGGATAAGGTTGTCTGCCAAGGCCGTCTGAAACCTGACGGAACGGCGGCAAAACGTTATACTTGATAGTCTTAATGACCGATGTTTCAGGAGTGAACCATGCCCGAGCAAAACCGCATTCTCTGCCGAGAACTCAGCCTGTTGGCGTTTAACCGTCGTGTATTGGCTCAGGCGCAGGATACGAAAGTTCCCTTGTTGGAACGTTTGCGTTTCCTGTGTATCGTGTCTTCCAATTTGGACGAATTTTTTGAAGTGCGCATGGCGTGGTTGAAACGCGAAAACAAATTGCGCCCGCATCAGCTGCTCGACAACGGAAAAACCGCGGCCGAAACCATCGAAGCGGTGGCGAAAGAGGCGCAGGCCTTGATTCGCGAGCAGTACGATCTGTTTAACAAAGTATTGCAGCCTGCACTCGGCCGCGCCGGCATTCATTTCTATCGCCGCCACAAATGGATGGCCGCGCAGAAAAAATGGATCGAAAACTATTTCGACAATGAGCTGTTGCCCATTCTCACGCCCATCGGCCTTGATCCGTCACACCCGTTTCCTCGCCCGTTAAATAAATCGCTCAACTTCGCCGTCGAACTCGAAGGCACGGATGCGTTCGGCCGGCCGTCTGGTATGGCGATTGTGCAGGCTCCGCGCATTTTGCCGCGCGTCGTCCCCATGCCGTCTGAAATTTGCGGCGGCGATGCAGGCTTTGTGTTCTTGTCTTCGATTTTGCACGCCCATGTCGGCAAACTCTTTCCCGGCATGAAGGTGAAAGACTGCCATCAGTTCCGCCTCACGCGTGACAGCGATTTGACGGTTGATGAAGAAGATTTGAAAAACCTGCGTGCCGCGATTCAAAACGAGTTGCACGACCGCGAATACGGCGACGGCGTGCGCTTGGAAGTGGCGGACACTTGTCCGGCGCATATTCACGACTTCCTGCTTGCCCAGTTCAAGCTGACTTCTGCCGAGCTGTATCAGGTCAAAGGTCCGGTTAATTTGGTGCGCCTCAATGCCGTCCCGGATTTGGTGGACAGGCCGGATTTGAAGTTTCCGCCGCGCAACGCAGGCCGTCTGAAAGCCTTACGCAAAAACGGCTCAGTGTTCAAACTGGTCAAACAGTCGCCGATTTTGCTGCACCACCCGTATCAGTCTTTCGATCCGGTTGTCCAAATGATACGCGAGGCTGCTGCCGATCCGGATGTGTTGGCCGTCAAAATGACCATTTATCGTACCGGCAGCAATTCCGAGCTTGTGCGCGCATTGATGAAGGCTGCACTGGCGGGCAAGCAAGTTACCGTCGTGGTTGAACTGATGGCGCGTTTTGACGAAGCCAACAACGTCAACTGGGCGAAACAGCTCGAAGAGGCGGGTGCGCACGTCGTGTACGGCGTATTCGGCTACAAAGTCCACGCCAAAATGGCTTTGGTTATCCGCCGTGAAGACGGCGTGCTCAAGCGTTATGCCCACCTCGGTACCGGCAACTACCACCAAGGCACATCGCGCATTTACACCGACTTCGGCATCATCACCGCTGACGAACAAATTACTGCTGATGTGAACACGTTGTTTATGGAAATCACAGGCTTGGGCAAGCCGGGCCGTCTGAACAAGCTCTATCAAAGCCCGTTTACCCTACACAAAATGGTCATCGACCGCATCAAGCAGGAAACCGAACACGCCAAAGCAGGCAAACCGGCACGGATTACCGCCAAGATGAACTCCCTCATCGAGCCGAGCGTAATTGATGCGCTGTATCAGGCCAGCGCGGCAGGCGTGCAAATCGACCTGATTGTGCGCGGTATGTGTACTTTGCGCCCGGGGGTAAAAGGCTTGTCCGAAAACATCCGCGTCCGCTCCATTATCGGCCGCCAACTCGAACACTCGCGCGTGTATTGCTTCCATAACAACGGCGCAGACGATACCTTTATCTCCAGCGCCGACTGGATGGGTCGCAACTTCTTTCGCCGCATTGAAGTCGCCACGCCGATTACCACGCCCGAACTCAAAGAACGCGTGATCCGCGAAGGTTTGGAAATGGCCTTGGAAGACAATACCCAGGCTTGGCTGATGCAGCCTGACGGCAGTTATGTCCGCACCCAGCCGCAAGACGGCGAGCCTGCGTTTGGTTTGCAGGAAGGTTTGTGGAAAATATACGGACGTTGAGTTGAATAATGTCTCAGGCCGTCTGAAACGCAGGTTTCAGACGGCCTTTTTTGATTTTGCCGTTATAATTCCGTTTCCCAATCTTTCAGACGGCCTTTTCCTATGAAATCTTACCCCGATTCCTATCTCCATTTTGAAAACCTCGAATCTCCCGAAACGCAAGATTTTGCCGCCGCGGCCCATGCCGAAACGCGTGCGCGTTTTTTAGAAAACGACAAAGCGCGCGCATTGTCCGACGGCATTTTGGCGCAGTTGCAGGACACGCGGCAGATTCCGTTTTGTCAGGAACACCGCGCGCGGATGTACCATTTCCATCAGGACGC
>NZ_JBQCWY010000258.1:0-4043 GCF_051956955.1 Neisseria sp. P0021.S005
TTTCAGACGGCCTGCACAGGAAAATACCGCGCAAAACTAAGCCGCTGACGCGATCGGGATGGGTTTCGGCATAAGTCAGCGACAAGGTGCTGCCCCATGAGCCGCCGAAAACCAGCCATTTTTGAATGCCGAGCATTTCGCGTACTTTTTCAATATCGGCAACCAAATCCCATGTGGTGTTGTCTTCAATACAGGCATACGGTTTAGAGCGTCCGCAACCGCGTTGATCAATGATGACGATGCGGAAATGCTCTGGGTTGAAAAAGCCGCGACAGGCCGGTGATGCGCCTGCTCCGGGGCCGCCATGCAGGAAAATCACGGGGTGGCCATCAGGATTGCCTGACTCTTCCCAGTAGATTTCGTGAATGTCGGATACGCGCAAAAGGCCGCTATTTCGTGGTTCTTGAATCGGATGCATGAGCTTTCTCCTTTGTCTGATGAATAGGTTGATTGTAACACTTTACCTGCTGATTTTTCAGACGGCCTACATAGGTTTATCGCCACAAATGGCGTAAAATAGCACTTTTTTGACAGGATTATTTATGACTGACAACAAACAAACACATGCGGCACCCGAAGGACAACTTTTATTGCGTACGGTAGCCATGCCGCGCGATACCAACCCTAATCAGGATATCTTCGGCGGCTGGATTATGTCGCAAATGGATCTAGGCGGCGGTATTTTGGCGGCAGAAATCGCACAGGGACGAATTGTAACCGTAGCCGTTCAAGAAATGAATTTCATCAGACCGGTAAAGGTCGGCAACGTCGTGTGCTGCTACGGTCATTGTGTCCGCGTAGGCAATACTTCTTTGCAACTGAAAATCGAGGTATGGGTTAAGACTTTGATGAACGATATGGTAACGGAAGACCGCCAACTGGTCACCGAAGCCGTGTTCACTTACGTCGCTATCGATGCACAAGGCAATCCGCGCCCTATTCCTCGCGAAGGCAATGCAAAGCTGGCACATTTGTAAGTTTAAAAATCAAAACAAGGCCGTCTGAAACCTCAATGTTCAGACGGCCTTTTTTCATACAGAAGCAAAATGTAACCAGCAATATGATGATCATGTCTTTAGGCAGATTGGCCGGACGGATTTCCTCCAAAATGCTGCTGCGCAACTGGGTTATCGTCTGCATGGGCAATTTGGTGGGCACACTGGCAATGGCTTTTTTCCTTGGGTACTATGTCGGTATGATTGAAGGCAGCATGGCAGAAAAAACCATTGCTGTGGCGGAGGCAAAAGTCCATATGGATTTCGGCCGCGCTTTTGTATCGGCAGTAGCATGTAACTGGATGGTCTGCATGGGCGCGTGGCTGCATTTTGCCGCTAAAAACACAACCGGACGAATGCTGGCCATTTGGTTCCCCGTCATGATTTTCGTATTAAACGGCTTCCAACACCTTGTCGCCAATATGTTCGTTATCCCAGCGGGTATTCTGGCAGGCGCAAACATCACATGGGGGCAATTTTTCTTTAACATGATTCCCGTATTCTTGGGCAATGTCGTCGGTGGTGCATCCTTTGTCGGCGCGTCTTATCTTTATACTTATAAAGACACGCTGAAAGATAGTGCCGAATAGCCCTGCTTTAGAAACAACAAAACCTGCTTTGAGAAAGCAGGTTTTGTTTCAGACGGCATTGGTATTAAGTTTTAAAATCCATTCGGACACATTATTCAGATAAATCATCCAAACGAAAAAAGAGCCGTTTTTAAAACGACTCTTTCCAATTTTTTGGTCGGAGTGAAAGGATTCGAACCTTCGACCCCTTGCACCCCATGCAAGTGCGCTACCAGACTGCGCCACACTCCGACTCGATAAGCTGTGAATTCTAGTTTCAAACGCTGATTTTGACAAGTGCTTTTTAGAAAGGGAAATTTACTCGTTTGAAAACATTTAAATTATTTGTAAACAAAAAAAGGCCGTCTAAAATCATTCAGACGGCCTTTGATTATCCAGGCAAATATCAAGCTTCAACCGGAATAATACCGATTTTGGCCTGCCATTGTTTTGGCGCAATGGCGTGAACCGATTCACCGTTGCTATCCACCGCAACGGTCACAGGCATGTCTTTGACTTCAAATTCGTAAATCGCTTCCATACCCAATTCTGGGAACGCCAAGACTTTAGATGCTTTAATGGCTTTGGCAACCAGATATGCCGCGCCGCCGACAGCCATCAGGTAAACGGCTTTATTATCGGCAATGGCTTGGCAAGTTGCTGCACCGCGTTCGGATTTACCGATCATACCCAGGAGGCCGGTTTGTTCCAGCATTTGGCGGGTAAACTTATCCATACGGGTGGAAGTAGTCGGACCGGCCGGGCCAACAACTTCGTCACGGACTGGATCAACCGGGCCAACGTAGTAAATCAGTTTGTTGGTGAAATCTACCGGCAATTCTTCGCCTTTGTTGAGCATATCAACCAAACGTTTGTGCGCGGCATCGCGTCCGGTCAGGATTTTACCGTTCAGCAACAACACGTCGCCGGTTTTCCATGTTGCCACTTCTTCTTTGGTCAGATTGTTGACATCGACACGTTTGCCGTTGTCCGGGCTGTAAGTCAAATCCGGCCAGTCTTCCAAAGATGGGGCTTCCAGTTTGGCCGGGCCTGAGCCGTCCAATTCAAATTCGATGTGGCGGGTAGCCGCGCAGTTTGGAATCATGGCAATCGGTTTGGAAGCCGCGTGGGTTGGGTAGTCAAGGATTTTGACATCCAGCACGGTGCTCAAACCGCCCAAACCTTGTGCGCCGATGCCCAAGGCATTTACTTTTTTGTAGAGTTCCAAGCGTAGGGCTTCGGTTGTAGACAATTCTGCACCGGAATCGGCTTTTTCTTTGAGTTCCTGAATATCGATATGGCTCATCAGGCTTTCTTTGGCCATCAACACTGCTTTTTCAGGCGTACCGCCGATGCCGATACCCAAAATGCCCGGAGGACACCAGCCGGCACCCATTTGAGGAACGGTTTTCAATACCCAATCAACGATATTGTCTGAAGGGTTGAGCATGGCAACTTTGGTTTTGTTTTCAGAACCGCCGCCTTTGGCTGCGCAAGTGACTTCGACTTTGTCGCCCTTTACGATTTCCATATGTACAACGGCAGGGGTGTTGTCTTTGGTATTTTGACGTTTACCAGCCGGATCGGCCAATACAGAGGCGCGCAGTTTGTTGTCAGGATAGGTGTATGCACGGCGTACGCCTTCGTTAACCATTTCCTGTACGCTCATCTCGGCATCCCACTGTACATCCATGCCCACTTTCAAGAATACGGTCGCAATACCGGTATCCTGACAAATCGGACGATGGCCTTCAGCACACATACGGCTATTGACCAAAATCTGCGCCATCGCATCTTTGGCGGCAGGGTTTTCTTCTTTTTGATAAGCCTTATACAAAGCCTGAATGTAGTCTTTAGGATGGTAGTAGCTGATGAATTGGAAAGCATCGAAAATACTTTGGATAAAGTCTTCTTGCTTGATGACGGTCATGATTGTGTTCCTTTTCGGGAGTCATGGTAGGAAGGGTTTGTTTATTTTTTAAGAGACCGATTTTTTCAGACGGCCTTCAATAGTGTAATAGTGCTTTCAAATGAATAATTCAGACAATATCATTTTCATACCTTATTGATTTAAATAGAATTTAATATCGTATTAAATCACTTGGTTATTGATAATATATATCCACTGACCATTCACTTACACAGAAATAAAATTACATTATTTTTAAATGATATTCTAATTACAAGTCCGTCTGAAAATGTTTGCTTTAAGTATCTGAGAAAGAAATTTAGTAGCTTGTATTTAAAAGGAAACTACCTAAATTTCAGACGGCCTTTCTTATTTTCCAATACGATACACAATTGTAAAATCTGTGTCATTTTCTCCCTCAATCTTCTTGACTGATATCAAACTCATTTAATTTTCTGAAATTTTATAACAATCTTTTCACTTACTTACCTATAAGAATATTATTCAATATATACAACAATCTATGTAAAATTGTCTAACATATAATAATGATTTTTACTAGTAAATATA
>NZ_JBQCWY010000259.1:0-4041 GCF_051956955.1 Neisseria sp. P0021.S005
GGCTTGGCTGCTGCCGAGCGCGGTAAGAGCGATTTTGAGCAGGCAGAGAAAAAAGTTGCAGAACTTATGGCCGAAGGGCGTAATCAGGTAACCGAAATGGTTGCCAACGCCGAAAAACGTGCTGCAAAAATTGTAGAAGAAGCCAAAGAGCAAGCTTCTCATGAAGCAGCACGCATTGCAGCCCAAGCAAAAGCTGATGTAGAGCAAGAAGTTAACCGTGCACGCGAAGTGTTGCGCGAACAGGTCGCTTCATTGGCTGTTAAAGGTGCGGAATCTATCCTGCGTAAAGAAGTCGATGCTTCCAAACATGCAGATCTGCTCAGTGCCTTAAAACAGGAGCTGTAATCTTATGGCAGAGTTCGCAACGATTGCCAGACCTTATGCGAAAGCATTGTTTAGTCTGGCTCAGGAAAAAAACCAAATCGAGTCTTGGTTGGGCGAACTGAAAGAACTCGCAGCGGTTGTTCAGGATGAGAAAGTCATTGCTTTCATCGAGCAGCCGGAAACGGGAGCTTCCGAAAAGGCAGAAACGCTCAAAGGTCTTGTCGGTATCAAAAATGTCGAATTGGCAAATTTTATTACCGTTTTGGCCGAGCAAAAGCGTTTGCTGGTATTGCCGGAAATTTATGCCCAATATCAAGATTTGACCTTGATACACAACAATACGAAATCGGCAGTAATTTACAGCGCGTATGAGCTCAGTTCTCAGCAGCTGGCCGATGTTACCGATATCCTGACAAAACGCTTCAACAGCAAATTGGATGTGGTAGCTAAAGTTGCCCCTGAATTAATCGGCGGCATCAAAGTAGAAGTGGGTGATCAGGTCTTGGATTTGTCCGTACAAGGCAAACTGAATGCTTTGTATGCGACTATGACAAATTAGGAGAGTTTTCATGCAGCTTAATCCTGCTGAAATTAGCGATTTGATTAAAGCTAAAATCGAAAATCTGTCCGTCAATGCAGAAGTGCGTACCCGTGGTACCGTTGTTTCTGTTACAGACGGCATTGTGCGCATTCATGGCTTGTCAGACGCGATGCAAGGTGAGATGCTCGAATTCCCCGGTAACACTTTCGGTCTGGCCATGAACTTGGAGCGTGACTCCGTCGGTGCCGTAGTGTTGGGTGAGTACGAACACATTAAAGAAGGCGATACAGTTACCTGTACCGGCCGTATTTTGGAAGTGCCGATCGGTCGCGAACTGGTTGGCCGTGTGGTTGATGCATTGGGTCGTCCTATCGATGGTAAAGGTCCAATCAACACAACATTGACTGCTCCAATCGAGAAAATTGCACCGGGTGTGATTGCGCGTAAATCGGTTGACCAACCAATGCAAACCGGCCTGAAAGCCATTGACTCTATGGTTCCGGTTGGTCGTGGTCAACGTGAGTTGATCATTGGTGACCGTCAAACCGGTAAAACTGCCGTGGCACTGGATGCCATCGTTAACCAAAAAGGTACAGGCGTTATCTGTATTTATGTGGCTATCGGTCAAAAAGCATCTTCTATTGCCAACGTAGTACGCAAATTGGAAGAGCATGGCGCGATGGAGCATACCATCGTGGTTGCTGCAACTGCTTCTGAAGCCGCTGCACTGCAATACATCGCTCCTTACTCCGGTTGTACCATGGGTGAATTCTTCCGTGACCGTGGTGAAGATGCGTTGATCGTATACGATGACTTGTCTAAACAAGCCGTTGCATACCGTCAAATTTCTCTGCTGTTACGCCGTCCTCCTGGCCGTGAAGCATATCCTGGCGACGTATTCTATCTGCACTCCCGTCTGTTGGAACGTGCAGCCCGTGTCAGCGAAAACGAAGTTGAAAAACTGACCAATGGCGAAGTAAAAGGCAAAACCGGTTCTCTGACTGCGTTGCCAATTATTGAAACCCAAGCCGGTGACGTATCAGCATTCGTACCAACCAACGTAATCTCGATTACAGACGGCCAAATCTTCTTGGAGACCGACTTGTTCAACGCCGGTATCCGTCCTGCAATCAATGCCGGTATTTCCGTATCGCGCGTAGGTGGTGCAGCACAAACCAAAGTCATCAAAAAACTGGGTGGCGGTATCCGTTTGGCGTTGGCACAGTACCGTGAATTGGCAGCGTTCTCGCAATTTGCTTCCGATTTGGACGAAGCAACGCGCAAACAGCTGCAACACGGTGAAGTAGTTACTGAATTGATGAAACAAAAACAATTCAGCACATTGAACACTGCCGAAATGGCATTGACTTTGTGGGCGATCAACAACGGTTCTTACGCAGATGTTCCGGTATCCAAAGCCTTGGCTTTCGAAGCAGAATTCTTGAGTTTCGTACGTACGCAACATCCTGAGGTTCTGGAAGCGATTAATGCATCAGGCGCAATGTCTGACGAAAGCGAAAAAGCATTGACCGAAGCCATGAAATCTTTCAAATCTTCTTACGCTTACCAAGCATAAGTATTGAGATGAAAGGAGTCTGAAATGGCAGTCGGAAAAGAGATTCTCACCAAAATCCGTAGTGTTCAAAATACCCAAAAGATCACTAAAGCGATGCAAATGGTGTCGACCTCTAAAATGCGGAAGACTCAAGACCGGATGCGCTTAGCGCGTCCGTACGCCGAAAAAGTGCGTACAGTGATGAGCCATCTTGCACAAACTAATGCCGATCATGGTATCAAATTGTTGGAGCCGCACCGCGAAGTGCGTCGTGCCGGTTTCATTTTGATTACCTCGGACAAAGGTTTGTGCGGTGGCTTGAACGCAAACGTACTGAAAAAGTTTTTGGCGCAAGTTCAAGAGTATCAGGAACAAGGCATCGAAGTCGAAGTCGTGTGCCTGGGTAGTAAAGGTTTGGCTGCATGCCAAAGCATCGGTTTGAATGTTATTGCCAGCGCAACCAATTTGGGTGATACCCCAAAAATGGAATTGCTGCTCGGCCCTCTGACCGAAATCTTCCAACGTTATGAGAAGCATGAATTAGACCGTATCCATATGGTTTACTCACGTTTCGTCAATACAATGCGCCAAGAGCCGCGTATGGAAGTTTTGCTGCCTATCGGTGAAAACGTTATTGACGACGGAACAGGTCATTCTTCATTTACTTGGGAATACCTCTACGAGCCGAGTCCTATCGCCGTATTGGAATATTTGGTTCGCCGCTATTTAGAGTCTGTGGTTTATCAGGCATTGAGCGACAACATGGCATCTGAACAAGCCGCGCGTATGGTAGCGATGAAAGCCGCAACCGATAACGCAGGTAATGCCATTAAAGAATTGCGCTTGGTGTACAACAAATCGCGTCAAGCCGCGATTACCACAGAATTGTCAGAAATTGTAGCAGGTGCAGCGGCAGTTTAATGCCGTCTGAAGCCTGAACAGGAAATTAGGATACGATAATGAGCCAAGGCAAAATCGTACAAGTTATTGGTGCGGTGGTTGACGTGGAATTTCCACGCGACGCTATCCCGCATGTTTACGATGCCCTGAAATTGGACGAGAACGGTCTGACTCTGGAAGTTCAACAGCTTCTGGGTGACGGCGTTGTCCGTACTATTGCAATGGGTAGTTCAGACGGCCTGAAACGCGGTATGTCTGTAAGCAATACTGGTGCGCCAATCACTGTACCGGTAGGTAAAGGTACATTGGGTCGTATTGTCGACGTATTGGGTACGCCTGTTGATGAAGCAGGTCCGATCGATACCGACAAGAGCCGTGCTATTCACCAAACTGCTCCGAAATTCGACGAGTTGTCTTCAACTACCGAATTGTTGGAAACCGGTATTAAAGTGATCGATTTGCTGTGTCCGTTTGCTAAGGGCGGTAAAGTAGGTCTGTTCGGTGGTGCCGGTGTGGGCAAAACCGTGAACATGATGGAATTGATCAACAACATCGCCAAAGCGCACAGCGGTCTGTCCGTGTTCGCAGGTGTGGGTGAACGTACCCGTGAAGGTAACGACTTCTACCACGAGATGAAAGATTCCAACGTATTGGATAAAGTAGCCATGGTGTATGGCCAAATGAACGAACCTCCAGGCAACCGTCTGCGCGTTGCTTTGAC